>NZ_JBIWPO010000035.1:0-84546 GCF_044768275.1 Streptomyces sp. NPDC101152
CCCTCGCCCCCGACGTGGAGTGGACGGAGATGGCCGGCTTCCCCCTGGCCGGGACCTACCGCACGCCCGAAGGCGTCACCTCGAACGTCATGGAGAAGCTCGGCGAGGACTGGGACGGCTGGGCCGCCCACGACGACACCTACGTCGTCGACGGCGAGAACGTCGTCGTCCTGGCCCGCTACACCGCCGTCAACAAGGCCACCGGCAAGCCGATCGACGTCCGCGTCGCCCACCACTTCGTGGTCCGCGGCGGCCTGATCGTCCGCTTCGAACAGTTCGTGGACACGGCGAAGGTCCGCGACGCCATGACGGACTGACACTCTCGGCGGCACGCCCGTCCCTGACCAGGGGCGACGTGTCGCCGTCGGACAGGCGTGCTCTGTCACGTCGGGTCAGATGCCTGCGCCGTACTGCCCGCCGGGGCACCGACGAGACGTTGCAGCGCCTGCACCAGGAGCGTGGCGTCCGCGCCGGAGAGTGGGGCGAGAAAACGGCGTTCCATCTCCCGGCGGACGACTTCGGCGTCGCGCAGGCGCTCCCGTCCGGTCGTCGTCAGCTCCACGATGTTCTTGCGGCGGTCCTGGGGACTCCGGCGCCGCTCGACCAGGTGCTTGCCCTCCAGCGCGTCGACGAGGGCGACCATCGTCGTCCGGTCGATGCCCAGCTTGCCCGCCGCCTCCAGTTGGGACAGCTCGCCGTGCGAGTCGAGGACGGCGAGTACCGCCAGTTCACGACCGTCGATCCCGTGCGGCGCCAAGGACCGCGCGGATTCCTCCGTCAGCCGCAGATACGCGTGCTTGAGCAGATAACCGAGGCGAGAGGAAAGGACGTCGTCGGGGGGTGCGTCGCGCGTCATGACCACAGCGTATCCGGGACTGATGGTCAGCCATACTGACGATCGGCTAGGGTGATGAAGTCGTCGCCCTCAACGGCGACTTGTCGACTCGAAGGGCACACGGCACCCATGTCCGACCAGCGCTTGC
This sequence comes from Streptomyces sp. NPDC101152, assembly GCF_044768275.1. Lineage (NCBI taxonomy): Bacteria > Bacillati > Actinomycetota > Actinomycetes > Kitasatosporales > Streptomycetaceae > Streptomyces > Streptomyces sp. NPDC101152. The sequence continues at coordinate 984 of NZ_JBIWPO010000035.1, forward strand.
CTCCCGTGACATTCGGCATCAAGACCACCCCGATGCGGGTCCCTTACGAGGACATCCTCCGCGTGTGGCAGGAAGCCGACGAGCTGCCCGACATCGCGGACGCCTGGCTCTGGGACCACCTCATGCCGATCGCCGGCCCGAAGGACGGGCAGATCCTCGAAGGGTGGACGCTGCTGAGCGCCCTGGCCGCCAGGACGGAGCGGTTGCGCCTGGGGCTGCTCGTCACGAGCAATCGGATCCGGCCGCCCGCCGTCCTCGGCAAGATCGCCACAACGGTCGACGTGATCTCCGGAGGCCGCCTGATCATGGGCCTCGGCGTGGGCGGCACCTTGCAGCCGCCCGACGCGGGCGGCGTCGTCGGCGAGAACCCGGCCGTCGCGGAGTACGCGGCCTACGGCCTCACGCTCGTCCCGCCCGCCGAAGGCATCGCCCGCCTGGAGGAGACCATCGCCATCCTCCGCGGCATGTGGACGCGGGACGTCTTCGACTTCCAGGGCCGCCACTACTCCCTGACCGGCAACCGCAACGAGCCGAAACCCGTCCAGTGGCCAGGCCCACCCCTGCTCATCGGCGGCTGGGGAAACAGGACGCTCCGCGTGGTCGCCGAACACGCCGACATCTGGAACATCCCCGGACCACCGCACAACACGCTGGACCGCATCATCGAGCGCGGACGCGTTCTGGACGACCACTGCGCCGCCATCGGCCGCGATCCGCGGACGATCACCCGCTCCGTCCAGTACATCGTCTCCTACGACGACCCGGCCACCGACCGCAAGGCCATCACGGAGCTCGTCGCCGCAGGCGTGACGCACATCGTGCTGAGCCTGCGGAGCCCCTATCCTCCCCGGGCCGCACTACGGCTCACCGACCGGATCATCAGGCCCGTGCTCAGCACGACCGGGGAGCTCTGAGTTTCAGGAGCCCTTGGCGGCCGGTTTCGAGGATCGCCACGCACTCCACATGATGCGTGTCGGAAAGATGTCGGCCTGAGCGAGCCGCAGAAACGGCCAGGCCAGAGGCATCTCCTCGGCGCGCTGTGCAGCTTGAGGCGCCCAGAGCGTCAAACGAGCGTCACCGTGGCCCGTCCGTACTGCCCAGGGCGGAACAGACCGTCCTCGCATCATGGCCCGCACCATCTCTCCGGCCGTCATAATGGACTCTTGTCCTCCAGTCCACAGCACTCTGCATCCGTATCAAGGGGCTTCTCGCCCGCGGATGCCGAAGACCTCGCGCTGTATCGGGAGAAGTTCCGGCGGCGCCTGCCTGAGTCGCTGGACCAGTTGCAGGGCCCGACCCAGGGGGTCGTGGAGCTGCCGCTGCACCTGGCCTGGTCCGGGTTGACCTCGTACGACATGAGCAACCCTCGCCAGCGCATGGGCCTGTACCGCACCGTCCTGCACGAGGACCTGCACGACGATCTGCCCCGCTACCTCAACCGGGCCCTGCTCCTCCATCTGTGGCCGGTGCTGCGCACCCTCGTCGGCCGTACTGTGCGCACCGTCTGGGAAGACGCGTTCCCCCAGCTCGCCTCCCGCACCCGGGCAGCCGCGTGACGGAAATGCCAGAGCTGCACACACGGCTCCTGGCGGACGTGATCGCACTCGGCTCTCCGTACCCCCTGGTTCTCACCGGCGGGTACGCCGTGCGGGCGCACCACCTGGTGAATTGCCGACATCGCCGCCACGCTCCGCGTCGGCCTGGAAGCCCGCGGCTGGAAGGTGCACGCGCTGGAGACGGCCCCACTCTCGGCCCGCTTCAGCGTGGCCGACTCGGCTACAGGGGAAGAATGCGAAGTCGACATCCTCAAGGAGATCTTCTGGCGGCCGGTCACCCAGAGCCCGTATGGCCCTGTCCTCGCGGAGGAGGATGTGATCGGGACCAAGGTCCGTGCCGTCGCCGACCGCGGAGCTCCCCGCGACCTGATCGACGTGTTCGCGGCCTCCCGCCGCTGAACCAATGCCGAGCTCGAAGAGTTCGGCCGCCGCCATGCCCGCTGCCGCTTCGAGCGCGATGACCTGCAGGCAAACCTGACAGGCGCCGAGTGGACCGACGACGGAGCCTTCGCCGCCTACGGACTCGATGACGCCACGATCACCGCTTTTTGCGCTTGGGCCGTGGAGTGGGCCGACGACCTCGCTGCTCGTCTCCTCGAAGAGGGCGGTGCTCCGGACAACGACTGATCAAGCCCCGGAGAGATCGTAGCTGCGAACGATCGTCCGCCCCTTACATACTGCTGTCTGCGGCAGCCGAACCGGACGTCAGCGACCGATATAGAGAAACCGCACGTAGCACGCGAACGACAGTCGACGCTGCCGGAGCCCGGCGGCCTCGACGGAGGCGCTCAGCGTTCCGTGGAGCGCGCTTTTCTGCTGGAGGGCGGCGGTTCGCTGGCTGAACCCCTTTCGCTGCTGACGGGCCTGATCGTCCGCAAACGTGTTCTCTCGGGTGAGCCGCATCTGAGCGTCCTCCATCTGCTTCCGTGCTTTCACACGCAGCGCATCGGTCTCGGACTCCACAGCCGTGCGCTGGACGGTGAGTTGGGCCCGACGGCTGGCGATGCCCTGTTCTTTGACGGATGCGACCAGGTCTTTGCGCCAGGCATCGAGGGCGATGGCCTTGGCCTCGCCGAGAGTTGGCGTGCTCGGTCACATCCCCGTCTCCCTCGACGGATCCGCCCGCGGGTGCGGCGCGACCGGCTGCCTGACCACCTACATCCACACCCGCGCCACCCTGGATCGCGCCGGACACGCCTGGGCGCCGCCCTCCAGGCGGTCACCGGCCCAACCGACCTCAACCACATCCTCCTCGGCGGCCACCTCGCAACTGGCTGCCCTGGCTGAGACCAGGCATCGACGCCCGCCTCGGCCCACGCCGGACCGCCTTCTTGACCTTCCCCGTCACCGTCATCCCCGACACCCGCGGCCCCCACGCCGGCGCCCTCACCGCCGGACGCGAACAGATCCTCGGCGACCCCGCCGCCGTCCCTCCGGGGCACGTGACGCCGGAACGCGACGGACGGTCCACCGGACCGAGCGCGGTCGACGCTGCTCTGACAGACCATCAGAGCGAGCGTCATCCGAGCGTCAGTAAAATCTGCCGTCGTGCTGGCCCACCGCAGGTCAGATCCCCTTTGCGGCAGGCTCCAGGATCGCCACGCACTCCACATGATGCGTCATAGGAAACAGATCGAAAGCCCGCAGCGTCCGCACCCGGTACCCCCCGTCCCGGAAGTACGCCAGGTCGCGGGCCAGGGCCGCCGGGTCGCAGGCGACGTAGGCGATGCGCCGGGCGCGCAGGGACGAGAGGTGTTCGACCGTCTTGCGGCCCGCGCCCGCGCGGGGCGGGTCGAGGACGATGAGGTCCACCTCGGTGATGCCGGTGCGGGGCAGGACGGACTCGACCTTGCCCTGTTCGATGCGGACGCGGTCGAAGTCGGCGAGGTTGTGCCGGGCGTCCTCGACGGCGCGCTTGCCTGACTCGATGCCGAGGACGGCTCCCTTCTCGCCGAGCCGGTCGGCGAGGGCGCCCGCGAACAGGCCCACGCCGCAGTACAGGTCGAGGGCCATCTCGCCCTTGCGCGGCAGCAGGCCCTGCATGACCGCGGTGACCAGGGTGTCGGCCGCCTTCGGGTGAACCTGCCAGAAGCCGCCGCTGCCGACGCGGTAGGTACGGCCGTCGGCGCGCTCCCGGACGAAGGGGCGGCCGTGGACGCGGTGGACGCCGCCGTCCTTCTCGCCGACCCGCATGACGGAGACCGGCTTGTCGAGTTCGACGATGGGCAGCCGGGCGCCCGGCGTCGGCGTCAGGATGACCTGGCGGTCCTGCGAACCGGTCGCGGCGATCGCGTCGATCGACGCCATGCCCGTCCAGTCCCGCTTCTCGATGCCGAGTTCGCTCACTCCGGCCGCCGCGATCATGCAGTGGTCGATCGGCTCGACATCGTGCGAGCGGTGCCGGCGCAGACCGGCCCGCCCGGAGGCGGCGTCCACGGCGTACTGCACGCGTGTGCGCCACTGCGGCACCTCCCCGGCCGGGAGCTTGTCGCCCTCGGCCGGCATCACCGTGCCGTCCCAGCCGGCCTCCTCGGGCGTGAGCCCGGCGAGCCGGAGCAGCTGCTCGGCGACGACCTCGCCCTTCAGCCGGCGCTGCGCCCCCGGCTTGGCGTGCTGCCAGTCGCAGCCGCCGCAGCGCCCGGGACCGGCGTAGGGGCAGGGCGCCTCGATACGGTCCTTGGAGGCGTCGAGCACCGACACCGCGTCCGCGCGCAGGAAGCGGGCCCCCTCCTCGCCCTCCGTCACCCGCGCCACGACCCGCTCTCCGGGCAGCGCGTGCCGGACGAACAGCACCTGACCCGCTTCCGTACGGGCGATGCAGTGCCCGCCGTGGGCGACCGGGCCGACCTCGACCTCGTACTCCGCCCCGACCAGCGACTTCTTCGGTTCTGCCTGCATGGCGGGGTGACTCCAGAGGTGAGAAAAGCACGGCGGCCGGACAACAGCCCACCAGTCTACGTGGGTGTCGTCCGGCCGTTGACCGGCGAGCGTCAGCCCTGGCCGCCCGGGGTGCCCGACGGCTCCTTGGGCCGGTCGCCGTGGGCGGGGCCGCGTCGCACCGAACCCGGCGCGTTCCACTCCTGCCGCTTGCGGGCCCGGGCCTTCGCCGCCTCCGAGGACTGCAGCTGGTAGGGCACGGACGTGACCATGATGCCCGGCGTGAACAGCAGGCGGCCCTTCAGGCGCAGCGCGCTCTGGTTGTGCAGCAGGTGCTCGTACCAGTGACCGACCACGTACTCCGGGATGATCACGGACACCGCGTCCCGCGGCGACTCCCGGCGCAGGCTCTTCACGTACTCGATGATCGGCCGCGTGATCTCGCGGTAGGGCGAGTCCAGCACCTTCAGCGGCACGTCGATCCCGCGCCGCTCCCACTCCTCGCGCAGCGCCTTGGTCTCCGCCGGGTCGACGTTGACGGTGAGCGCCTCCAGCGAGTCCGAGCGCATCAGCTTGGCGTAGGCCAGGGCGCGCAGGGTGGGGCGGTGGATCTTGGAGATCAGTACGACCGAGTGGATGCGGGAGGGCCGCACGCTGTCGTCGCTCGGGCCCTCGGGGGCCGCGATCTCCGCGGCGACGCCGTCGTAGTGCTTACGGATGGCGGTCATCGTCGCGTAGAAGATGCACATGCCCAGCAGCGCCACCCAGGCGCCGTGGGTGAACTTGGTGACCAGGACGACGACCAGCACCAGGCCGGTGAAGAAGGCGCCGAAGGCGTTGATGGCCCGCGAGCGCATCATGTGGCGGCGCTTGGCCTGGTCCTTCTCGACCGCGAGATGGCGGTTCCAGTGGCGGACCATGCCGGTCTGGCTGAGCGTGAAGGACACGAACACGCCGACGATGTAGAGCTGGATCAGCCGGGTCGAGTCCGCGCCGTAGATCACGGTCAGCAGGGTCGCCGCGCTCGCGAGGAGCACGATGCCGTTGGAGAAGGCGAGGCGGTCGCCGCGGGTGTGCAGCTGGCGGGGCAGATAGCGGTCCTGGGCGAGGATCGAGCCGAGTACCGGGAAGCCGTTGTAGGCGGTGTTGGCGGCGAGGAACAGCACCAGGGCGGTGGCCGCTGCGAGGACGACGAAGAAGAAGCTGCCCTTGCCGAAGACGGCTTCGGCGACCTGGGTGATCACCGGGTTCTGGACATAGCCGGAGCCGACGCCGACACCGTGCTTGAGCAGGTCGGTGGCCGGGTTCTCGGCCATGCGGACCTTGGTCGTCAGGGCGAGGACGATGATCCCGCAGAACATGGTGACGGCGAGCAGGCCCATCGCGGCGAGCGTGGTGGCCGCGTTCTTCGACTTGGGCTTGCGGAAGGCCGGCACGCCGTTGGAGATCGCCTCGACACCGGTGAGCGCGGCACAGCCGGAGGAGAAGGCGCGCAGCATCAGGAAGACGAGGGCGAAGCCCGCCAGGCCCTGGTGCTCGGCCCTGATCGTGTACTGGGCCGTCGGCGCCCGCATGGTGTCACCGAGGGCCAGTCCGCGGAAGGCGCCCCACGCGATCATGAGGAACACGCCGCCGACGAACACGTACGTCGGGATGGCGAAGAGCTTGCCGGACTCCTTGACGCCGCGCAGGTTCATCAGCGTCAGCAGCAGGATCACCGCGACCGCGCACAGCACCTTGTGCTGGACGACGAACGGGATCGCCGAGCCGAGGTTCTCGATGCCGGACGCGATCGACACGGCGACGGTCAGCACGTAGTCGACGAGCAGGGCGCTGGCGACGGTCAGACCCGCCTTGGGACCGAGGTTGGTGGTGGCCACCTCGTAGTCGCCGCCGCCGCTGGGGTAGGCGTGCACGTTCTGCCGGTAGGAGGCGACCACGGTGAACATCAGCACCACGACCGCGAGGGCGATCCAGGGGCTGAAGTGGTACGCCGACACGCCCGCGATGGACAGGACCAGCAGGACCTCCCCCGGCGCGTAGGCGACGGAGGACAGCGGGTCGGAGGCGAAGACGGGGAGGGCGATGCGCTTCGGCAGGAGCGTTTCCCCCAGCCGGTCACTGCGCAGTGCGCGCCCGATCAAGATCCGTTTGGGCACGTCGGTCAGTTTGGACACAACAGAGCATCGTAGGCGTTCGAACGGGTGCGCAACCACCCTCCCCCACCCTCGACACGCCAGAGCGGGCAGCCCCCCGTCCGGCATCTGCCCACCGGGTGAAATGCACGACCGCTCCGGCTGCGGATTCCGCAGGCCTCCCGGCCCCCGTGCCTATATGGTGACCCCGCCCTTTTTCCCGGCCGTAGCCGCCCTCTGGAGGTCCCCTGCACGCCGCACCGGAACTGATCGGCGCCGCCGCGGCCCTCGTCGGCGCCGGAATCCTCACCCTGGCGAGCGTCCGCAGCATCGGCAGCCGCTGACGCACCCGGAGTGACGGCAACCGTGCACAGGGGTGCCGACGTCCTACCGCGCGTGTGTAGCTTGGGCGTCGGTCTGAGACCCTGATACCGAGCAGTAGATTTTGGACACCGGAAGGACGGTCGTGCACATCGTCATCATGGGCTGCGGACGAGTGGGTTCCGCTCTGGCCCAGACATTGGAGCAGCAGGGGCACACGGTCGCCGTGGTCGACCAGGACCCCACCGCCTTCCGCCGCCTCGGTCCCGGGTTCGGCGGCCGCCGGGTCACCGGGGTCGGCTTCGACCAGGACACCCTGCGCGAGGCCGGCATCGAGGAGGCCGGGGCCTTCGCCGCCGTCTCCAGCGGTGACAACTCGAACATCATCGCGGCGCGCGTCGCCCGGGAGATGTTCGGCGTGGAGAACGTCGCGGCCCGGATCTACGACCCCCGTCGCGCCGAGGTCTACCAGCGCCTCGGCATCCCCACCGTGGCCACGGTCCGCTGGACCGCCGACCAGATGCTGCGCCGGCTGCTCCCCTCGGGCGCCGAGCCGCTGTGGCGGGATCCCAGCGGCGGTGTCCAGCTCGCCGAGGTGCACACCTCCGCCGCCTGGGTCGGCCACAAGATCAGCAAGCTGCAGGAGGAGACGGGCGTCCGCGTGGCGTTCCTCACCCGGCTCGGCGAGGCGATCCTGCCCAGTTCGCAGACGGTGCTGCAGGAGGGTGACCTGGTGCACGTGATGATGCGCACCGACGAGGTCGACAAGGTCGAGGCGTCCTTCGCCAAGGGTCCCGAAGAGGAGGGCGGTCACTGATGAGGGTCGCCATTGCCGGTGCCGGCGCGGTCGGCCGCTCGATCGCGGGTGAGCTGCTGGAGAACGGCCACGAGGTCCTGCTCGTCGACAAGACGCCGACCGCCATCTCGGTCGAGCGCGTCCCCCAGGCGGAGTGGCTGCTGGCCGACGCCTGCGAGATCACGTCCCTGGACGAGGCGGCGCTCCAGCGCTGCAACGTGGTGATCGCCGCGACGGGCGACGACAAGGTGAACCTGGTCGTCTCGCTCCTGGCGAAGACGGAGTACGGGGTTCCGCGCGTCGTCGCCCGTGTGAACAACCCGAAGAACGAGTGGCTCTTCAACGAGTCCTGGGGCGTGGACGTGGCCGTGTCCACTCCCCGCCTGATGTCGGCCCTGGTCGAGGAGGCCGTCTCGGTCGGCGACCTGGTCCGCCTGCTGCGCTTCAGCCACGGTGACGCGAACCTGGTCGAGCTGACCCTGCCGGAGGAGTCGGCCCTCGCCGGCACCCCGGTGGGCGATGTCGAGTGGCCCGAGGACACGTCCCTGGTCACCATCATCCGCGGCACCCGGGTACTCACCCCGTCCCCCGAGGACTCCCTGGAACCCGGCGACGAACTCCTGTTCGTCGCAGCCCAGGCCCGGGAGGAACAACTCGAGGACCTGCTGTCGGTACGCCGGGAGGACACGGCGGGTTAGCCGCGGCGCTACAACGACGAAGGGCGCCCCACTGCAGGGGCGCCCTTTGCTTCTCAGCTCCGGCCAGCCGTACCGGCCCGTCCGACGCGCCCGTCCAGGGCCGAAGCGGGGGCCTGGGGGCGGCAGCCCCCCAGCAACGCCCGCACCAACGCCGGGTCCAGACCTACCGACGGTGCCGCCCGCCACTCGCGTCAGCCGCGGCAGCCGCCCGCTCCTTCTCGGCCTTCTCCTCCGCCTCCATCTCCGCGAACACGTCGATCGGCGCAGGCGCCTTCGCCAGGAACACCCAGGTCAGCCAGACCGCCAGCAGGAACGGCGGGATCTTCAACGCGACCAGGACCCAGCCCAGTTGCGCGGTGTTGGCCCACCAGTACAGCGGGAAGAGGATCGCGCACTTGGCGAGCAGGATCAGACCCCAGGCCCAACTGGCCTTCGCGTACGCCTTCTTGCGACCGGGATTGCGGGTGCGCCAGGAGAGGTTCTCCTTGAAGACCGGGCCGAGGATCAGGCCGATCAGGGGGACCCCGCACAGGGTCGTGACGATGTACGCCAGCGCCAGGCCCAGTGTGTAGAGCATGCCGGGGAGGTAGAAGTCCTTGGCGTTGCCGGTCATCATCGCGAAGACCACACCGAAGGCGACACCGAAGACGCCGCTGAACGCGTGTTTGACGGTGGTGCGCATGGCCAGCCGGACCACCACGAGCAGCAGGGACACGGCGAGGGCGGCGATCGCCGACCAGTGCAGGTCCTTGTTGATCGTGAAGATGGTGACGAAGAGGAGGCCGGGCAGCACCGTCTCGACCATGCCCCGCACGCCGCCGAACGCCTCGAACAGCGCGGCCTCGGTCACCGCCCGTGCGTCGTCGGCAGACGTGTCCTGTGTCGGCTTGTCGAGCGACGTCACCGGCTACTCCCGTCCGAGGGGTCTGAGTTCGTATTTGGGATTGAACAGCACCCGGCGGCCCCGGCTCATCGAGATCCGGCCCGATGCGATCAGTCTGCGCCCCGGCTCTATCCCGACGATGGAGCGCCGCCCGAGCCACACCACGTCCAGCGCGGCGGAGCCGTCGAACAGCTCGGCCTCCAGGGCCGGGACGCCCGCCCGCGGCCGCAGGGTGACCGTGCGCAAGGTACCAGTAACCGTGACGACCTGTCGGTCGTGGCAGTCACCGATCCGCACACAGCCCGCCGTCTCGGCGTCCTCCCGCAGCTCCTCGGACTCCAGGTCCTCCTGCGTGGAGGAGAGCCGGTCGAGCATGCGCCTGAACCGGCCCGGCGGCTTTTCGGAACGAGGAACAGCACTCATACCTGAAGCGTACCGGGGTGCACTGACAGCTTCGTACCCACGACCCCGGCCCACGAACCGGTACCTCGTCACTCCGCGAACGGGTACCGGTCACGCCTCGAACCGATACCCCATCCCCGGCTCGGTGATGAAGTGCTTCGGATGGGACGGGTCCGCCTCCAGCTTCCTGCGCAGCTGGGCCATGTACACCCGGAGGTAGTTCGTCTCCGTCCCGTACGACGGCCCCCACACCTCCTGCAGCAGCTGCCGCTGGCTGACCAGCCGGCCCGTGTTGCGGACCAGCACCTCCAGCAGGTGCCACTCGGTGGGCGTCAGCCGTACGTCCTTGCCGCCCCGGTTGACCTTCTTCGCGGTCAGGTCGACGGTGAACTCCGCGGTCTCCACGGTCGTCACCTCGTCCTCGCCGGGCCCCACCGGCTCGGCGCGCCGGACGGCGGCCCGCAGCCGGGCCAGCAGCTCGTCCATGCCGAAGGGCTTGGTGACGTAGTCGTCGGCGCCCGCGTCCAGGGCCTCGACCTTCTCGTCGGAGGTGTGCCGGGCGGACAGCACCAGGATCGGCACCCGGGTCCAGCCGCGCAGGCCGCGGATCACCTCGACGCCGTCCATGTCGGGCAGGCCCAGGTCGAGGACGACCACGTCGGGGTGGCGGGCGGCGGCGAGCTGCAGGGCGGTGGCGCCGTCGTGGGCCGCGTCGACCTCGTACTTGCGCGCCTTCAGGTTGATCACAAGGGCACGCACGATCTGCGGCTCGTCGTCGATGACCAACACCCGGGTCATGTGACCTGCCTTTCGGGTTCCGCTGGGTGGAGAACCTTCGCGCGCGTGGCCTGCGCACGCAGGGTGAGCACCATGGTGAGGCCGCCGCCGGGCGTGTCCTCGGCGTCGAGGGTGCCGCCCATGGCCTCGGCGAAGCCGCGGGCGACCGCGAGGCCGAGGCCGACGCCGGCGCCGCGCGGTGCGTCACCGTAGCGCTGGAAGGGCTCGAAGATGCGCTCCTTCGCGTCGTCGGGGACGCCCGGGCCGCCGTCCACGACCCGGACCTCGACCCGGTCGGCGATGGCGCTGGCGGCCACCAGGACGGCCCTGCCGGGCGGACTGTACTTGACGGCGTTCTCGACCAGGTTGGCCACCGACCGCTCCAGCAGCCCCGGGTCGACGGCGACCATGGGCAGGGTCTCCGGGACGTCCAGCTGCACGCTGTCCTCGGGGACGCCGACGAGCGCCATCGGCACCACCTCGTCGAGGTCCACCTCCCTGATCAGCGGGGTGACCGTACCGGTCTGCAGGCGGGACATGTCGAGGAGGTTGCCGACGAGGTGGTCGAGCCGGTCGGCGCCCTCCTCGATGCCCTCCAGCAGTTCCGCCTGGTCCTCCTCGGACCACGCCACGTCGTCCGAGCGCAGCGAGGAGACGGCGGCCTTGATGCCGGCCAGCGGGGTACGGAGGTCATGGCTGACGGCGGCCAGCAGCGCCGTACGGATCCGGTTGCCCTCGGCGAGCGCGCGGGCCCGGTCGGCCTCCTCCTGGAGCCGCCGGCGGTCCAGGACGACGGCGGCCTGCGCGGCGAACGCGGCGAGCACCCGGCGGTCCTCGGCGGGCAGTACCCGGCCGGTCAGCGCGAGCGCCATGTGGTCGCCGGCCGGCACGTCCACGTCGGCCTCCTCCGGCCGGGAGACGGCCGGCCCGAACCCGGCGCGGCCCGCGCAGGTCCACGGGTCGTGGTCGCTCGCCCGCTCCAGCAGGGCCGCCGACTCCATGCCGAAGGTCTCCCGGACCCGCTCCAGCAGCTCCTCGAGGCCGGTCTCGCCGCGCAGCACGTTGCCGGCGAGGAAGGACAGGATCTCCGACTCGGCGCGCAGCCGGGCCGCCTGGTGGGTTCGGCGGGCGGCGAGGTCGACGACGGAGGCGACCGAGACACCGACGCCGACGAAGATCACGATGGCGACGATGTTGCGGGGGTCGGCGATGGTCCAGCGGTGCAGGGGCGGTGTGTAGTAGTAGTTCAGCAGCAGGGAACCCACCGCCGCCGAGGCCAGCGCCGGGAGCAGTCCGCCGAGCAGCGCCGCCGCGACCGTCAGCGCCAGGAACAGCAGCATGTCGTTGGCGAGGCCGAGGTGGACGGTGCTCAGCAGCACCGTCAGCACGGCCGGGCCGAGGACGCCGGCCAGCCAGCCGGCGATGATCCGGGACCGCCCGAGCCGCGCTCCCCGGGACACCGGCAGCCCGCGCCCCTTGCCCGCCTCGCCATGGGTGATGAGGTGGACGTCGAGGTCGGGACCGGAGTCCCGGGCGACGGTGGCGCCGACGCCGGGACCGAAGACGTACTGCCAGGTCTTGCGCCGTGAGACGCCGAGCACTATCTGCGTGGCGTTGACGCCGCGCGCGAAGGCGAGCAGCGCGGCCGGCACGTCGTCGCCGACGACGTGGTGGAAAGTGCCGCCGAGGTCCTCCACGAGGGTGCGCTGGACTTCGAGTTCCTTCGGGGAGGCGGCGGTCAGGCCGTCGCTGCTGGCTATGTAGACCGCCAGCACCTCGCCGCCGGCGCCCTTCTCCGCGAGCCGCGCGGCGCGCCGGATCAGGGTGCGCCCCTCGGGGCCGCCGGTCAGACCGACCACGATCCGCTCCCGGGAACCCCAGATCTTCGAGACCTGGTGCTCGCTGCGGTACTGCTGGAGGTACTCGTCGACCCGGTCGGCGACCCAGAGCAGGGCCAGCTCGCGCAGGGCGGTCAGGTTGCCGGGGCGGAAGTAGTTCGACAGGGCCGCGTCGACCTTGTCCGACTGGTAGATGTTGCCGTGCGCCATACGGCGGCGCAGGGCCTGCGGCGACATGTCGACGAGCTCGATCTGGTCGGCCCGCCGTACCGTCTCGTCCGGCACGGTCTCCCGCTGGCGCACGCCGGTGATCGACTCGACGACGTCGCCGAGGGACTCCAGGTGCTGGATGTTGACGGTCGACACCACGTCGATGCCGGCGGCGAGCAGTTCCTCGACGTCCTGCCAGCGCTTGGCGTTGCGGGAGCCGGGGACGTTGGTGTGGGCGAGTTCGTCCACCAGGGCGACCTGGGGGCGGCGCGCGAGTACGGCGTCCACGTCCATCTCGGTGAACGTGGCGTCCCGGTACTCCAGTTCCCGGCGCGGGACCTGCTCCAGGCCGTGCAGCATCACCTCGGTGCGCGGCCGGTCGTGGTGCTCCACGAAGGCCACCACGCAGTCGGTGCCCCGCTCGACCCGCCGGTGCGCCTCGGAGAGCATCGCGTACGTCTTGCCCACGCCGGGTGCCGCACCGAGGTAGATCCGAAGCTTGCCGCGTCCCATGGCCCCATTGTCTTCCGGTCACTGCTGCCCACGCAGCGTCGACCTTACGGCCAACAATCACGACAAATGGTGCCGTGACGGTGCCCGAGACCCTCTTTGACGGAACTCTGACGCCCAGGGCCTGTCGTACTGGGCGTACTCGGGCTTTCGGGCGGTGCGGCGAGTGGGGGTGCCCCCCTGAGGGAGCGTGCCGGGCGTCGCGCGGCAGGCGCCACTTTCGCAACAGGCCCTATGGCCCTTGGATCTCCCCGTCGCTCAGCTCCAGCACCCGGTCGGCCAGGTCGAGGAGGGTCGCGTCGTGGGTGGCGACGAGGGCGGTGACCTGCTCGCTGTGGACGACGGCCCGCAACAGCTCCATGACCGCGTGGCCGGTCTCGGCGTCCAGCTGGCCGGTCGGCTCGTCCGCGACGAGCAGGGCGGGGCTGTTGGCGAGCGCGCGGGCGATGGCGACGCGCTGCTGCTGGCCGCCGGACAGCTCAGCGGGCCGCTGGGCGGCGTGGTCGGCGAGCCCGACCAGCGCGAGCAGCAGTTCGACGCGCTCCTCACGCGCGCGTACGTCGGTGCGGCGCAGCCGCATCGGGACGCCGACGTTCTCCGCGGCCGTGAGGATGGGGATCAGCCCGAAGGACTGGAAGACGAAGCCGACCCGGTCCCGGCGCAGCGCCAGCAGCCCTTCCTCGCCGAGCCCGGAGAGGTCCTGGCCGTCGACGGTGACCCGTCCCCGGTCCGGTACGTCGAGTCCGCCGACGATGTTGAGCAGGGTGGTCTTGCCCGACCCTGAGCGCCCTTTGAGGGCGACGAGTTCACCGCGCGGCACCTCGAAGGAGACACCGCGCAGGGCGTGCACGGCGGCCGCTCCCCGCCCGTACGACTTGTGGACGTTCTCGACCCGCACCATGGTCTCGGTGACCACCTGGCCGCTCATGTCGCCTCCCCCGTCGACCGGGCGCCAGTATCGCCGCCGGGCCCCCGGCCGATCAACGGTTCGGCCGGGGCAGGCGGAGAGGTTCGGGTCCTCTACCGCACCTCGGTGATCTCCGGGCCGCGCTGGAGCTGCCCCATGCCGCCCGAGAAGCGGGAGGACTCCTCCTGCTGGACGCCCTCGGGGACCATCTGCGCGTCGTTCGGCAGCTTCAGGACGATGGGGTCGCGGGGCGCCATCGGGCCCTCGCCGCGGACCACGACCGTGTCCCGGAAGATCTGCTCGAGCACACCGGCCGCCTGCGGCTGCACCGCACCCTGGCCGGAGATCACCCCGCGCAGGAACCAGCGGGGGCCGTCCACACCGACGAATCGCACGACCTGGAAACCGCCCGTGCCGTCCGGCAGCTGCACCGGCACCTGAGCGCGCAGCTCCCAGCCGAGCGGGCCCTCGACCTCGTCGACGATGCCACCCTGCTGGGTGATGCCGGCGCCGATCTCCTCACGCACCTCGCCCCAGATGCCCTCGCGCTTGGGCGCGGCGAAGGCCTGCAGCTGGATGGCGCTGTCGCGCAGCACGACGGTGGCCGCGACGATCGCGTCGCCCGCGACCTCGACCCGCAGCTCCATGCCCTCGACCCCGGGCACGAACAGACCGCCCAGGTCCACCCGGCCCTCGCCGGGCTCGCGCACCTCGGAGTCGTCCCAGGGCCCGTCGGGCCGGGGCTCGGGCTCGAGCCGTACGCGCTCGCGCTCCACCTCTTCGTCGTCCGCCTCAGCGTCGACACTGTCGACGACCTGCTCGGCCTCGCCGGCCGCGTCCTCGGCGGCACCCTTCTTGTTGCGACGTCCGAACACGTCACTGTCCTTCCCGGTCGGATACGACCGAAGCGTATCGATTCCCACCCGTAGTGCCGCTCACGGCGGCCTGACCGCTTGTGCTGTTCGTACCGGTCACCGCCGCATGTCCTCCGGTGGACCCGAAGCCCCCTTCGGCGCGCGCCGAGTCGGGAAGCTCCGCGACCTCCTGGAAGCGGACCTTCTCGACCTGCTGGACGACCAGTTGGGCGATCCGGTCGAAGCGCTCGAACCGCACGGCCTCGCGCGGGTCGAGATTCACCACGATCACCTTGATCTCCCCACGGTACCCGGCATCAACCGTCCCCGGGGCATTCACGAGAGCGACACCGCAGCGGGCGGCCAGACCGGATCGGGGGTGCACGAAGGCCGCGTACCCCTCCGGGAGGGCGATCGACACCCCGGTGGGCAGCACGGCCCGCTCCCCGGGACCCAGCTCGCACGCCTCGGTGGTGCGCAGATCGGCACCCGCGTCACCGGGGTGCGCGTACGACGGAAGCGGTACGTCCGGGTCGACGCGCCGGACGAGCACGTTCAGGGGGTCCCGGCTCACGGGTTGACCTCGAAGGCGCGGGCCCGCCTGACCTGGTCCGGGTCGTCCATGGCGGCGCGGATCTCCTGCGGGCGGCCGTTGTCGATGAAGTGGTCGACCGCGACCTCGATGAAAAGCGCGTCGGCACGGACCGCGACGGGCCCGTCCGGCGTGTCGAGCCGGCCGGTGGCGGTCGAGTAGATCTTGCGGCCCGCGACCGCGGTGACCTCGGCCGTCAGGTACAGGGTGGTCCCGACCGGCACCGGCCGCACGAAGTCGGTCTCCAGTCGTCCGGTCACCGCGATCGTGCGCAGCAACCAGTTCAGCGAGCCCAGGGTCTCGTCCAGCGCGGTCGCCAGCACCCCGCCGTGCGCGAGGCCGGGAGCGCCCTGATGCGCGGGCTGCACGGTGAACTCGGCGGTGATGGTGACGCCCTCACCGGCCCTCGCCGCGAGGTGCAGGCCGTGGGGCTGTGCGCCGCCGCACCCGAAACACTGTTCGTAGTGGGCACCCAGAAGCTCGCCGGGCGCGGGCGCGTCAGCGTGACGCACGGGTCGGACCGCGTCGGCGGGGGGCCTGAGAGCTGCGGAAGTACCACTCACAGCCGCAGACCTTACCCGCGCGTCCGGCCTGTCCGGACACCGTGCCAAGCTTGGCCCCATGCAGCTCTCCACCGCCCCTTACGAAGAACGCCTCACCGCTCCCCGCTCGTGGTGGCTGATCTCCTTCCTGGTGGGCGTCTCCTTCGCCCTGATCCTGCTGCCCTTCGGCACGCTGCCGCTGCTGGGCGGACTGGTCGGCGGCACGGCGGTCGCGGCCGTCATGGCGAGCTCGTACGGCTCGGTCCGCATCCGGGTGGTGGGCGGCTCGTTGATCGCGGGCGAGGCGAAGATCCCGGTGACGGCCCTGGGCGGCGCGGAGGTCCTGGAGGGCGAGGAGGCGCGGGCCTGGCGGACGTACAAGGCGGACACGCGCGCGTTCATGCTGCTGCGCGCCTATATCCCGACGGCGCTGCGGGTCGAGGTCACCGACCCCGCGGACCCGACGCCGTACCTGTACCTGTCGACCCGGGAGCCGCAGCGACTGGCCCAGGCGCTGGAGGCGGCGCGCGAGGCGGCTGCGTAGGACACTCGCCCGCGAGGATCAGGCCTCGGCGCCGTCCCCCAGCTCCAGTGGATGCGCCGGGGCGTCCAAGGGCGGCAGGTCGTCCAGCGCGTCCCAGGGGACCTGGATCCCGCGCAGGTCCTTGCGGATGCGGTCGGCGAGCTTTCTGGTGTCGCGGCGGTTCATGACCGCCCCGACCGCGGCACCCACCATGAAGGGCATCAGGTTGGGCAGGTCGCGCACGACGCGCCTCATGATCTGCTGCCGCAGCCGCTGCTTCAGCGGGGAGTTGACGGCTCCGACGAAGGTCGACGGCTTGGTCACCTCGATGCCGCGCTCCCCCGCCCACGCGTTCAGGTAGGCGGTGCTGCGGTCCTTGAGGTTGCCGGGCGGCCGTACGCCGTAGACCTCGTGGAGCTCGGCGATCAGCTTCAGCTCGATCGCGGCCACGCCGGTGATCTCGGCGGCCAGTTCGGTGGGCATGGCGGGCGGTACGGGCAGCATGGCCGCCGCCCCGACGCTGGCGCCGACCGTCGCGGTGGCGCTCGCCGCGCCCACCACGAGCTTGTCGGCGAGTTGTTCGGGCCCCAGACCCGGAAACTGCCTGCGGAGGGTCGGGAGGTCACGTACGGGCACCCGCGGGGCGTTCTCGATGATCCGGTCGGCGAGGTAGGCGAGGCCCGCCCGGGCCCGGCCACCGCCCTTGCGGACGCCTTCGCGGACGCCTTCCCTGGCCTTGTCCCGGATCGCCGCGGCCCGCCGCCGGGCGACGGGCGCGGGATTCGTCCGTTGCGTCGGCACCGGGTGGTCGGCCCGGCCGGCCGGCGCTTCGAGCGAGGCCGATCCCGCGGACTCCGTGGTGTGCGAAGTCGTACCGGATGAGCCCCGCTCGTCGTCACGCGCGTGGTGAGGGCCGTCCTGCGGCCCTTCGTCCGCTCCCGGGGAGGAGCGGCGCTTCCAGGGAGGGGTCGAGCCAGTCACGGCCGACCCGTCCTCAGTCGCAGTCGCGGCAGATCGGCTGACCGTTCTTCTCGCGGGCCAGCTGGCTGCGGTGGTGCACCAGGAAGCAGCTCATGCAGGTGAACTCGTCCTGCTGCTTGGGCAGTACCCGGACGGCCAGCTCCTCGTTGGAGAGGTCGGCCCCGGGCAGTTCCAGGCCTTCAGCGGCCTCGAACTCGTCGACGTCGACCGACGAGGTGGACTTGTCGTTCCTCCGGGCCTTCAGCTCTTCCAGGCTGTCGGAGTCCACATCGTCGTCGGTCTTGCGTGGGGTGTCGTAATCCGTTGCCATTTCGCTCTCCCCCTCTGGGTGTCTGCGGGTGTCTCCAGCGCACGTAACGCGTGAGAGGCCGGACTTGTGCCCGCCTCGAGGCGGAGATTTTGCCTCACATCAAGGTCTGTTACTCAATCGACACCCAACCGGACTCCTCAAGAGTGATCGGCTTGGATGGCGAACGGGACCGTACACGGTCCGCCTACCGCTCTTCAAAGGCGTCTCAACCTGTACTTCCCGTGATCAAGACCCCCGAAAACCCGGATTTTCCCGACTTTGCGGCGGCCGACTTGATCACGGAGAGTAGATGGCCGGAAAATCGCCCATGTGATCGATCACACATGGAGTGCCCGCTTCGGTGGCCCGAAAATTCCGCGTAAAGCGAACAACTTCGTGTGTTGGCGACATGATCTCAGATGGGAAGTGCGACCCGCATCACCAGCCCACCCCCCTCACGCGGCTGAGCCGAGATGTGCCCGCCGTGCGCCCGCGCCACGGACCGCACGATGGACAGACCGAGCCCGACACCCTTGTCGCTGCCCGTGCGCTCCGTACGCAGCCGCCGGAAGGGCTCGAAAAGGTTGTCGATCTCGTACGCCGGCACGACCGGCCCGGTGTTCGACACGACCAGGATCGCCTGGCCGTGCTGGACGTCGGTGGTGACCTCGACCCAGCCGCCCTCGGGAACGTTGTACCGCACGGCGTTCTGGACGAGGTTCAGCGCGATGCGTTCCAGCAGCACGCCGTTGCCCTGGACGACCGCGGGCTTCTGCTCCCCGCGGATCACCACGCCCTTGGCCTCCGCCTCCGCCATCACCTGGTCGACGGCCTGCTCGGCGACCTCGGCGAGGTCAACGGGCTTGCGCTCGACGATCTGGTTGTCGCTGCGGGCGAGCAGCAGCAGACCCTCCACCAGTTGCTCGCTGCGCTCGTTGGTGGCCAGCAGGGTCTTGCCGAGCTGCTGGAGCTCCACGGGCGCGTTCGGGTCGGAGAGGTGGACCTCGAGCAGCGTGCGGTTGATCGCGAGCGGGGTGCGCAGCTCGTGCGAGGCGTTGCCGACGAAGCGCTGCTGGGCGGTGAAGGCGCGCTGCAGACGCTCCAGCATGTCGTCGAAGGTGTCCGCCAGCTCCTTGAGCTCGTCGTCCGGGCCGTCCAGCTCGATCCTCCGGGAGAGGTCCGAGCCGGCCACCGCGCGCGCGGTGCGCGTGATGCGGCCGAGCGGCGCCAGGACCCGGCCGGCCATCGCGTAGCCGAACGCGAAGGCGATCACGGCGAGGCCGAGCAGGGCCAGCAGCGAGCGGCTGAGGAGGTCGTCCAGGGCGTGCTGGCGCTGAACGGCGTCGCACGACTTGAGGATCGAGTTCAGCTCGGCGTTGCTGCTCGCCTGATTGAGCTGGGGGCAGGTACCGCTGGTGATGCTGAGGTTGGTGCCGCTCACCGAGAAGGACTGCCCGCTGCCCTCATGCAGGGCCTGGGCCGCCAGCAGATAGATGATCGACAGCAGCAGGATCCCGGCGATCAGGAACATGCCGCCGTACAGCAGCGTGAGGCGTATGCGGATGGTGGGCCGCAGCCACGGGAACGGCGGTTCGGGCTTCCTGGGGTCCCAGGTGGGCTTGGGGGGTGCCGTGGGGAGAGCGGGTGTTGCTGCCATCGGGGATCAGATCCGGTAGCCGGAGCCGGGCACGGTCACGATGACGGGCGGCTCGCCGAGCTTGCGGCGCAGGGTCATGACGGTCACGCGGACGACGTTGGTGAACGGGTCGGTGTTCTCGTCCCAGGCCTTCTCCAGCAGCTGCTCCGCCGAGACGACGGCGCCCTCGGAGCGCATCAGGACCTCCAGGACGGCGAACTCCTTGGGCGCGAGCTGGACCTCCTTGCCGTCGCGGAAGACCTCGCGGCGGTTGGGGTCGAGCTTGATGCCGGCGCGCTCCAGGACGGGCGGCAGCGGCACGCTGGTGCGCCGGCCGAGGGCCCGCACGCGTGCGATGAGCTCGCTGAACGCGAAGGGCTTGGGGAGGTAGTCGTCGGCGCCGATCTCCAGGCCCTCCACGCGGTCGCTGACGTCGCCGGAGGCCGTGAGCATGAGCACGCGCGTGGGCATGCCCAGCTCGACGATCTTGCGGCAGACGTCGTCGCCGTGGACGAGCGGGAGGTCGCGGTCGAGGACGACCACGTCGTAGTCGTTGACGCCGATGCGCTCCAGGGCGGCCGCACCGTCGTACACGACGTCGACGGCCATGGCCTCCCGGCGCAGTCCGGTGGCCACCGCATCGGCGAGCAGCTGCTCGTCCTCGACGACGAGTACGCGCACGTCGCTTGTCCTTCCTGAGGTCCGCCCGCGCGGCACCGACCGGGCTCGCGGGCAGGGGTTATGGGCAGGGTTCTTCGAGAGTGTGTGCCTCCATCCTGCCCTTTTCGGCCGTAAGTCGGCTGTAAGACGGTCCGGGGCCTGGTGAGCGGCGGTTAAGCGCCGGGGGGTGGTGGGTGGTCGTGAGATGAAGGGCGGGTGTGAGACCGGGAATGCGAAATTTTCTCGCGCGGTTGAGGTTTCCGTGGAAGGAAGCGCGGGGAGGACGGTTCATACCCCGCGATCACGCTCTGCTAGTGCCGCAACACCATGCGGCACGGCGCAATCCGCTTTCCGCAGAGTGGACGTGCGGGTGCCCGGCATCGTCGCCGCCCAGCAGGGCAACGCGGCTGGGCATCTGCCGGAGACGTGATCGCCCCTTCCGAACGGCACACCCCCGTGCCATCGACCCACGACCCAGGACGAGGGGGCGCAGCATGGACGCATTCACCGCAGGACTTCTGCAGCGCATAAAGGCGACCGAGTCCGACCTGACGCGGGCTCTCGACGAGGGCGACGACTTCCTCGTCGAGGTGGAGCAGGGAGAGCTCGACGACCTGCGCCGCCTCGCCGCCGAGCACGGTGTGGAGGTCGGCGCATAGCGTCTGATCGCTCGTGAGCGCGACAGCGGGCCCCCGGCGAATCCAGCGCCGGGGGCCCGCTGTGCGTGCTGCCGGCGCCGCGGCAGTGGGTCCCGTCAGTCGTGCCAGGCGCCGAAGTCCTCCAGGAGGCGCTGGAGGGGCTCGAAGACACCCGGGGTCCCGGCGACCGTCAGGTCGCGTGAGGGGCGTTCTCCGGGGCGTCCACCGGTCAGGGCGCCCGCCTCCCGGGCGATGAGATCGCCCGCGGCGCCGTCCCAGGCGTTCAGGCCACGCTCGTAGTAGCCGTCGAGACGGCCCGCCGCGAGGTCGCACAGGTCGACCGCAGCCGAGCCGCCGCGCCGGATGTCCCGCAGGAGCGGGATCAGCCGCCCGGCCACCTCGGCCTGGTGGCCGCGCACCTCGGCGACGTAGTTGAAGCCGGTCGAGACCAGGGCCTGGTCCAGCGGGGCGGTGGGGCGGCAGGCCAGACGGCGCTCGCCGGCCCAGGCACCCGTCGCCCAGGCTCCGGTTCCCCGGACCGCGTGGAAGGTCTCACCGCGCATCGGGACCGCCACCACCCCGACGACCGTCTCGCCTTCCTGCTCGGCCGCGATGGAGACGGACCAGGTCGGCAGGCCGTAGAGGTAGTTGACGGTGCCGTCGAGCGGGTCGATCACCCAGCGGACGCCGCTCGTGCCCTCGACGGACGCGCCCTCCTCGCCGAGGAAGCCGTCGTCGGGGCGGTGGGAGGAGATCAGGTCCGTGATCAGTTTCTCCGCCGCGATGTCCATCTCCGTGACCACGTCGATGGGGCTCGACTTGGTGGCCGCCACCGCGAGGTCGGCGGGACGGCCGTCCCGCAGCAGGGTGCCGGCCTCGTGGGCGGCCTGCCGGGCGAGGGCGAGCAGATCGGTGTGCAGCGCGTCGTCGGGCACGGGGCTCCTCAGGCGTAGGGGCTGTCGGCGCCCGCGGCGGCCGGGCGCGGGGCGCGGGCCGGGCAGCAGCCGATCGGGCAGAGGTTGTGGCTCGCGCCGAGCGCACCCAGGGCGCAGGGGCTGACGTCCTGGCCGCGTTCGACGGCCGCGCGCTCCAGGACGAGGTCGCGGACGGCCGCGGCGAAGCGCGGGTCGGCGCCCACGGTGGCCGAGCGCCGCATCGGCAGGCCCAGTTCCTCGGCCTTCGCCTTCGCCTCCGTGTCGAGGTCGTAGAGGACCTCCATGTGGTCGGAGACGAAGCCGATGGGGGCGATCACGACCGCCGGGACGCCCGCCGCGTGCCGTTCCTCGAGGTGGTCGCAGATGTCCGGCTCCAGCCACGGGATGTGCGGGGCGCCGGAACGGGACTGGTAGACGAGCTGCCAGGGGTGGTCGACGCCGGTGCGCTCGCGGACCGCGTCGGCGATCAGCCGCGCCACCTCCAGGTGCTGGGCGACGTACGCGCCACCGTCGCCGTGTTCCTCGACCGGGCCGGAGGTGTCGGCGGAGGCGACCGGGATGGAGTGGGTCGAAAAGGCGATGTGGGCGCCGTCCCGGACGTCCTCGGGCAGGTCGGCCAGGGACTTCAGCACACCCTCGACCATGGGCTCCACGAAGCCCTCGTGGTTGAAGTAGTGCCGGAGCTTGTCGACCTTCGGCAGGTCCAGCCCTTCGGCCTCCAGGGCGGCGAGGGAGTCGGCGAGGTTCTCCCGGTACTGCCGGCAGCCCGAGTACGAGGCGTAGGCGCTGGTGGCGAGCACCAGGACGCGGCGGCGGCCGTCGGCGACCAGCTCGCGCAGGGTGTCCGTCAGGTAGGGCGCCCAGTTGCGGTTGCCCCAGTAGACCGGCAGGTCCAGGCCGTGGTCCGCGAAGTCCTTGCGCAGGGCGTCAAGGAGGGCGCGGTTCTGGTCGTTGATGGGACTGACCCCGCCGAACAGGAAGTAGTGCTGCCCGACTTCCTTCAGGCGTTCCTTGGGGATGCCCCGCCCGCGCGTCACGTTCTCCAGGAACGGGACCACGTCGTCGGGCCCCTCGGGGCCGCCGAAGGAGAGCAGGAGGAGGGCGTCGTAGGGGGTGGCATCGAGCGCGTCTGGCATGGGTCGATCCTGTCATCCGGTGCTGACAGCCGGGAAACGGCGGGGTGACCACCCGGGTTCCCGTGCCGTTCGGACAGGTGCGCCAAGGCCGCCGCACTCGTAAGCTGTATCGGTTGCATTCGCGCCTTACCGCCCCGCCGCCCTTCCCCTGACCGGAGCCGCCGTGCCCAGCCCCTACCGCGCCCTGTTCGCCGCCCCCGGCTCCAAGGGCTTCTCCGCCGCGGGGTTCGTCGGCCGGATGCCGCTGTCGATGATGGGCATCGGCGTGGTCACGATGATCTCCCAGATCAGCGGGCGCTACGGGCTCGCGGGCGCCCTCTCGGCCACCATCGCGCTGGCCGCCGCGGCGATCGGGCCGCAGATCTCGCGCCTCGTCGACCAGTACGGGCAGCGGCGCGTGCTGCGGCCGGCCACGCTCGTCGCGCTCACCTCGGCGGCGGGGCTGCTGTTCGCCGCGCGCTTCGGGTGGCCGGACCCCGTGCTGTTCGTGTGCGCCGCGGGGATCGGGGCCGTGCCGAGTCTCGGGGCGATGGTCCGCTCACGGTGGGCCGCCCTGTACCGGGGCACTCCGCACCTGCACACCGCGTACTCGTTCGAGTCGGTGGTCGACGAGGTGTGCTTCATCTTCGGGCCGATCATCTCCATCGGGCTGTCGACCGCCTGGTTCCCGGAGGCCGGGCCGCTGCTGGCGGCCTGTTTCCTCGCGGTCGGCGTCTTCTGGCTGACGGCTCAGCGGGCCACCGAGCCGGTGCCGCACCCGCGCGAGCACCGGGGCGGCGGTTCGGCGCTGCGCGCGCGTGGACTGCGGGTTCTGGTCGCCACCTTCGTGGCCACCGGGGCGATCTTCGGGGCGGTGGACGTGGTCACGGTGGCCTTCGCCGACGAGCGGGGGCACAAGGCCGCGGCGAGCGTCGTCCTGGCGCTGTACGCGGCGGGTTCCTGCGTCGCGGGGATCGTGTTCGGGCTGCTGCGCTTCTCCGGGTCACCGCAGCGCCGCTGGCTGCTGGGCATATGCGCGATGGCCGTGAGTATGATCCCCCTCCTACTGGTCGGAAACTTGCCGTTTCTGGCCGTGGCGCTCTTCGTGGCGGGCCTGTCCATCGCACCCACGATGATCACGACGATGTCCCTGATCGAAGAGCACGTACCACGCGCGCAGTTGACCGAGGGCATGACCTGGATCAGCACCGGACTCGCGGTCGGCGTCGCGCTCGGCTCCTCCGTGGCCGGCTGGGTCATCGACGCGGCCGGGGCGCGGGCCGGGTACGGGGTCCCGGCGGTGTCCGGGGCCGTCGCGGTCACGGTCGGTTTCCTGGGGTACCGCCGGCTCAGCAGGCCGGCTCCGCGTCGGGGAGGCACCGTTGAGCAGCACAGCGAGCGGGAAGAACGGCACGTGGCGTAACTGGGGCGGCAACGTGTCCGCCCGTCCCGCGCGGGAGGTCACGCCGGCCTCCGTGGAGGAGCTCGCCGCGGCCGTGCGCCGGGCGGCCGAGGACGGGCTGACCGTGAAGGCGGTCGGCACCGGGCACTCCTTCACGTCCATCGCCGCCACCGACGGTGTGTTGATCCGCCCTCAACTGTTGACCGGCATCCGCGGGATCGACCGTGACGCCATGACCGTCACGGTGGAGGCCGGCACCCCGCTCAAGCGGCTCAACATGGCGCTCGCGCGCGAGGGCCTGTCGCTCACCAACATGGGCGACATCATGGAGCAGACGGTCTCCGGGGCCACCAGCACCGGCACCCATGGCACCGGCCGTGAGTCGGCGTCGATCGCGGCCCAGATCAAGGGGCTCGAGCTGGTCACCGCGGACGGCACGGTCCTCGTCTGCTCCGAGAAGGAGAACCCGGAGGTGTTCGCGGCGGCCCGGATCGGGCTGGGCGCGCTCGGCATCGTCACCGCCATCACCTTCGCCGTGGAGCCGGTCTTTTTGCTCACGGCCCGCGAGGAACCGATGCCCTTCGACAAGGTGCTGGCCGATTTCGACCAACTCTGGGCGGAGAACGAGCACTTCGAGTTCTACTGGTTCCCGCACACCGGCAACACCAACACCAAGCGCAACAACCGCAGCGCGGGCCCGGAGAAGCCCGTGCCCCCGGTGTCCGGCTGGTTCGAGGACGAGTTCCTCTCCAACGGCGTCTTCCAGGTGGCCCAGTGGGTCGGCCGCGCGGCCCCGGCGACGATCCCGACGATCGCCCGCGTCTCCAGCAAGGCCCTGTCCGCCCGCACGTACACCGACATCCCCTACAAGGTCTACACGTCGCCGCGCCGCGTGCGCTTCGTGGAGATGGAGTACGCCGTCCCGCGCGCGGCGCTGACCGAGACGCTGCGCGAACTGAAGGCGATGGTCGACCGCTCCGGCCTCAGGGTCAGCTTCCCGGTCGAGGTGCGCACGGCTCCGGCCGACGACATCACGCTGTCCACCGCCTCGGGCCGGGACAGCGCCTACGTCGCCGTCCACATGTTCAAGGGCACGCCGTACCACGCGTACTTCACGGCCGCCGAGCGCATCCTCACCGCGCACGAGGGCCGGCCGCACTGGGGCAAGGTGCACACCCGGGACGCCGAGTACTTCGCGGGCGTCTACCCGCGGTTCGGCGAGTTCACCGCATTGAGGGACCGCCTCGACCCGGACCGCCGGTTCCAGAACGACTACCTGCGGCGGGTGTTGGGGGCGTAGGAAAGGGGGCGGGCCATTGGTTCCGTTTCCGGCGATTGCGTGAAGTACGCCACTTTCAAGATCCTCAACCCTCTCAACAGGCGGCCCGGGCACACGCCTTGCCAGATATTGGGTGGCGTGCCAATCCACGCACGTGGTCCGAATGGAGTACTGTTGCGAACCCTGGGTCCGGTCTCCCGCCAGGGCGTCCGGAGCCTTGCCGGACCGCCGGGAGGGGGCGAGTTGCACAGGGTGACGGAGTTGGTCACTTAGCGTTGCGAATAGGTAACCGTGCCATAACGGCGTTCCCGGGCCCGTGCCCGACACGCCGGGCAACTCGGCAAGGTTGTGGCAGGCTGCACCCGGGCAGGCCACACTCGACTAGCGGAAGCAGCGACGCACGTGACGTCGGCAGGCACCACCCGGGAGGTCCCCATGCCCGAACTGCGTGTCGTGGCCGTCTCGAATGACGGCACACGGCTGGTGCTGAAGGCTGCCGACTCTACGGAGTACACGCTTCCGATCGACGAACGGCTGCGTGCGGCGGTCCGCGGCGACCGTCCCCGCCTCGGCCAGATCGAGATCGAGGTCGAGAGCCATCTCCGTCCCCGTGACATCCAGGCGCGTATACGCGCCGGTGCCACCGCGGAGGAGGTCGCGCAGCTGGCAGGGATCCCGGTCGACCGGGTGCGCCGCTTCGAGGGCCCCGTCCTCGCCGAGCGCGCGTTCATGGCCGAGCGGGCCCGCAAGACCCCGGTGCGCCGGCCCGGCGAGAACGCCGCCGGTCCGCAGCTCGGCGAGGCCGTCCAGGAGCGCCTGCTGCTGCGCGGCGCCGAGAAGGACACCGTGCAGTGGGACTCCTGGCGCCGCGACGACGGCACCTGGGAGGTCCTGCTGGTCTACCGGGTGGCCGACGAACCGCACTCGGCGAGCTGGACCTACGACCCGCCCCGGCGGCTCGTGCAGGCCGTCGACGAGGAGGCGCGCTCGCTGATCGGCGAGTCCGAGGACCTCGCCGCGCCCGAGCCCAGCTTCCCCTTCGTGCCGCGCATCGCACGGCTGCCCCGCGACCGCCCGCTGGACGGCGCCCTGCACCGGCCGAGCCTTCCGGCGCAGTCATCGGAGCCGGCCGAGGAGAGCACGGCCGGTGAACGGGACTCGCTGACCAGCCTGTTGGAGGCGGTGCCGAGCTTCCGCGGCGACCTGGTCGTCCCGGAACGCCCGGCCGAGACGCCCCCGCCACCGGAGGAGCCCGCCGCCGAGTCCGAGGCGGAGGAGCCGCCGGCACCCGCTGCCTCGGCGGGTTCCGCGTACGCGGACGTCCTCATGCCCCGCTCGGTCGGCAGCCACCGCGACCGCCTCGTCGGCGCGACCGACCGCCAGGCCGAAGCCGACGGCGTCCGCCCGGGCCGCCGCGCGGCGGTGCCCAGTTGGGACGAGATCGTCTTCGGCACCCGCCGCAAGAAGCAGGAGTAACGGGTCGTACGAGCCGGTGCCGCGGCACTGGAGGGCCGCGCCGTTTCCGGTGCGGCCCTCAGCCGTTGCCGGGCTACTGCGGGTCGGGGCCCACGGCGACCGGTCGTGACGGGTCCGAGGACCACTCCGACCACGAACCGACGTACAGCGCCGCCGGGATGCCTGCGACGGCCAGGGCCAGCACCTCGTGGGCGCCGGAGACGCCCGAGCCGCAGTACACGCCGACCTGCGAGGCGTCGGTGGCCCCCAGCGCCTTGAAGCGCTCGGCGAGTTCCTCGGCGGGGAGGAAGCGTCCGTCGGCTCCGACGTTCTCCGTGGTGGGCGCCGACACCGCGCCCGGGATGTGGCCGCCGACCCGGTCGATCGGCTCCACGTCTCCCCGGTACCGCTCCCCCGCCCGCGCGTCGAACAGCACCCCCGAGCGCGCGAGGGCCGCGGCGCCGTCGGCGTCGAGGAACCCGGCATCCCCCGGAACCGGCTGGAAATCGCCCTCGTCCGGCGTCGGCACGGACGTCTCCAGCGGGCCCTCCCAGGTCGGCAACCCGCCGTCGAGGACCCGCACGTCCGGGTGACCCGTCCAGCGCAGCAGCCACCACGCGCGGGCCGCCGCCCAGCCCTGTCCGCCGTCGTACACGACCACCGGCCTCCCGGCCGAGACGCCGGCCGCGCGCATCGCGGAGCCGAAGACCTCGAGGTCGGGCAGCGGGTGCCGGCCGCGCTCGCCGGGCGCGGAGGCGAGCTGCGCGTCGAGGTCGACGTGGACGGCACCCGGGATGTGCCCGGCCGCGTACGCGGCGCGGCCGTCGAAGGGCGGTTCACCGGCCGCCTTGGCCACGGTCAGCTGCCAGCGGACGTCGAGCAGGACGGGCGGGTTCGCTCCCGCCAGGCAGTTCGCGAGTCGAGAAGCGGAGATGATGGCGTTCATGGCCACCATCCTCGCGCACGGGGTGGCCGTGCCGTCCATGTCCGGCTACTCTGCTCGGCCGGACAGGCCCGATCACCAGGCGTACGGACTCGGGCACATGCTGTACAACCGATCGACGCCCGTCGGCCGTCGCCCGGGAACGGACAGGACTCCGCACGGCGGGTGCAAGCGACGCGGCCACCGCGAGGGGTCGAGGAGAGAGTGACGATGACCGAGGCACGGGGGTCGGCCGGCCCGAACGGCGAGACGCACACTCGGCACACACCCGGTACACCCTGCTGGGTGAGTCTGATGGTGCACGGATTGACGGCCACCCAGGACTTCTACGGTTCGTTGTTCGGCTGGGAGTTCCAGCCGGGCCCCCAGCAACTCGGCCCGTACTCGCGCGCCCTGCTCGACGGCCACGAGGTGGCCGGCATCGGACAGCTGCCGTCGGACCGCCACCTCCCCATCGCCTGGACGCCGTACCTCGCCTCGGACGACGTGGACCTGACCGCAGAGACGGTTCGGCTGTGCGGCGGCACGATCGGGGTGGGGCCGCTGGACGCCGCCGAGGCCGGCCGTCTCGCCATCGGCTCCGATCCCTCGGGCGCCGTCTTCGGCATCTGGCAGACCGCCGAGCACTACGGCACCACCCTCACCGGCGTCCCCGGAACCCCGGCCTGGAACGAACTGCTGACCTTCGAGTCGGCGAGCGTGGCCAAGTTCTACGAGACGGTCTTCGCCTACGAGGAGGAGCCGGTCGTCTCCGCCGACTTCGACTACGTCACCCTCCACATCGACGGCCGCCCGGTCGCCGGCATCCACGGCGTCGGCCACGCCCTGCCCCGCGACCAGGGACCGCACTGGCTGACGTACTTCGAGGTAGTCGACACGGACGACGCGGTCGACCACGTGGCCCACCTGGGCGGCCACACCCTCAAGGCCCCGCACGACACGGCCCACGGCCGGCTGGCGATCGTCTCCGACCCCGAGGGCGCCCGCTTCGCCCTGGTCCACAGCCCGCACTGACCTTCAGTCCGCGGCAGGACCTCTCAGAGGGACGACACCGGCAGCACGTCCGGGGACAGGGCCGCAGCCCGGGCCGTGGCCGCGGTCATCCGGCGGCGGTGGTGGCGGCGGCACAGGACCTCGTAGCCGATGGTGTCCGACTGGTCGACGTCGCCGACCACGACCTGGGCGCCCTCGACCACCATCTCCCCGCCTATCGTGCGGGCGTTGTGCGTGGCGCGGGCGCCGCACCAGCACAGGGCCTCGACCTGGAGGACCTCCACGCGGTCGGCCAGTTCCACCAGGCGCTGGGAGCCCGGGAAGAGCTTGGAGCGAAAATCCGTGGTGATCCCGAAGGCGTAGACGTCCAGGCCCAGGTCGTCGACCACGCGCGCGAGCTGGTCGATCTGCCCGGGTGCCAGGAACTGCGCCTCGTCGGCGATGACGTAGTCCGCCCGGCCGCCCTGGGAGAGGTGGTCGACCAGGTAGGCGTACAGGTCCTGTTCGTCCTCGACCTCCACCGCGTCCGTGACCAGCCCCAGGCGGGAGGAGAGCTTCCCCTGGCCAGCGCGGTCGTCGCGGGTGAAGATCATCCCGACCAGTCCGCGCGCCGAGCGGTTGTGCTCGATCTGCAGCGCCAGCGTCGACTTCCCGCAGTCCATGGTTCCGGAGAAGAACACCAGCTCGGGCATGGGTGGTTGAGCACCTTTCGGCAAGCGGTACGGGAAACGGGCTTCAGGAGCGTACGTCGAGCAGGGGGACCAGCTGCTCGGCGGGGGTCATCGAGCCGTGGTTGCCGACCATCGCCGACTCCTTCGGCTCCCGCTCGGACGCGATGATCAGCACGTCGTCGCACGCGGCCGCGATCACGTCGCCGAGCCGGGCGTACACCCGTTCGTCGATCCGCGGTCCGAACCAGCCCGCCGCGATCGCCTCGTCGCGCGAGGCCACCCAGAACTGCTCGCCGAGCACCTCGCGCCAGCAGGTCAGCACGTCGTTCGCGGCGCCGGGGACGGCGTACACGTGACGTGCCCGGCCCTCGCCGCCCAGCAGGGCGACGCCGGCGCGCAGTTCCCAGTCCTCGTCGAAGTCGATGCGGTGCTGTTCGTCGAAGGGCACGTCGAGCATGCCGTGGTCGGCGGTGACGTACAGCGCGCTGCGCGGCGGCAGTTGCTCGGCGAGGCGCTGCACGAGCCGGTCGACGTGCATGAGCTGGCCGCGCCAGGTGTCGGAGTCGACGCCGTAGCGGTGGCCTGCGCCGTCGAGCTCCGCGTAGTACGTGTAGACCAAGGAGCGGTCGCCGGCGGCCAGTTCCTGTGCCGCGAGATCCATGCGGTCCTCGCCCGACAGCCGCCCGTGAAACGTTCCGCCGCTGAGCGCGACCTTGGTCAGCGGGGTGTTCTCGAAGGTCGGCGAGGACACCTGCGCCGCGTGCACACCGGCCTCGTGGGCGCGTTGGAAGACGGTGGGGTACGGCTGCCACACATGCGGTGCCGTCCACGGCTGCCAGCGCAGTTGGTTCATCAGCACGCCGGTGTCCGGATCGCGCACGGTGTAGCCGGGCAGACCGTGCGCGCCGGGCGGCAGGCCGGTGCCGACGGAGGCGAGGGAGGTCGCCGTGGTCGCCGGGTAGCCGGCGGTCAGCGGGCGGCCGGTACCGCCGCGGGAGCTGCCGAGCAGGGAGGTCAGGAAGGGCGCCTCCTCGGGGTGTGCTCTCAGCTGCTCCCAGCCGAGGCCGTCGATAAGGAACACGCAGTTCCGGTCGGCGGGCGCCAGCTCGGCGATCGCGGCCGCTGTCCCCGGCACGCCCATGCCGGCCGCCAGGGTCGGCAGCAGGTCGGCGAGCGAACCGCTGCCGTACTCGGGCAGCGGCGCGGAGTCGACGGACAGGGGTTCGATGTGGGCGTCCCAGACGGCGTCGGGAGGGGTGGGTGCGGGGCGCCCCGGGTCGTGGGCGGCGCGGGGAGAGGGGTGGGTCATCAGCGGGTGATGTCCGCGGTCGCCTCGGAGAGCGACTGGGCGAAGATGAGGGCCTGGCGCACGGTCTCCGGGCCGTCCCCGGCCTCGCTGACGCGCAGGCTCAGGTCGTCCGCCGTGGAGTTGCCCGTGTAGCCGTGGTCGGCCTCGCAGTTGGGGTCGCCGCAGGCGGCGGGCTCGAGGTCGATGCGGGAGACGGCACCCCAGCCGATGGTCAGGACGACCTCGCGGGGCAGGGTGCCCGGGGTGTACTGCTCCGGGTTGGCCACCACCCGGCTGACCACGACCGAGGAGATCCGGCCGAGCTTCACGGACTCCGTGGACGTCGTCGCGTACGGCGTCGGGGAGGTGCTGTCGGCGGCCTGCTCGTCGGTGTGGCTGACGATGAAGCGGTTGCCGGTGAGGACGAGCACGGTCACGTGCCGCCGCACCTCGTTCTGGTCGAACGTCGTCTCCTGGTGGACCAGGTACGACCGGATGGAGTCGCCGCCCACGGCGGCCTCCACCGCCTCGGCCACGAGGGCCGGGTAGTAGCCGCTGCGCTCGATCGCCGCTCGCAGCCCCTGGGTCGTCGTACTGGTCTTGGCCATGGCGTCCATCCTACGGGGGCGCACTGACTGCGAGGCACCGCTCAGGGGTCGTTCAGTACACCGGGAGCGTGCGCGGACCGAGGTCGTCACGGGCGGGCGGCGGCGCGAGGCGCACGGAGGCACCGAGAACGCTCAGGCCCCGCGGGGCGACCACGACCGGCTCCAGGGTGACCGCGACGACCTCGGGGTGGTCGTCGACCAGCCGGGACACCCGCAGCAGCAGTTCCTCCAGCGCGGGTGTGTCGACCGGGGTGGAGCCGCGCCAGCCGAACAGGAGCGGTGCCGTCCGGATCGACCGGACCAGCGAGGTCGCGTCCCGGTCGGTGACCGGGACCAGCCGGTGGGCCATGTCGCCGAGCAGCTGGGAGGCCGCCCCGGCCAGCCCGAAGGAGAGGACGGCACCGGCGGCCGGGTCGATGACGGCCCGTACGACCGTGTCGACGCCGCGCGGTGCCATCGCCTGCACGACCGGCCGCAGCTCCTCCGCCTTGCCGAACAGGCCGGTCAACTCGGCGTACGCCCGCCGCAGTTGCTCCTCGTCGGCGAGGTCGAGGCGGACGCCGCCGAGGTCGGCGCGGTGTCGCAGGTGCGGGGCGGTGGCCTTGAGGGCGACGGGGTGGCCGAGCTCGCCGGCGGCCCGGACGGCGTCGTCCGGGGTGAACGCGGGTATCGCCCTGTGCAGGGTGATCCCGTACCGCCCGAGCAGCTCGTACGTCTCCTCGGTGCCGAGGGTGAGGCCCTGCCCGCGCGCGAGCATGCCGTCGATGAGCCGCGCGGCGCCCTTCTCGTCGATGTCGTCGAACTCGGGCACCTTGCCGGGCTCGGCGGCCTCGCGCCGCCACTGGGCGTACTTCACGGCCTCGGCGAGGGCCCGGACGGCCCGCTCGGCCGCGGGGTAGGCCGGGATGAGGCGGGGGCCGACGTCCGGGGTGGGGGCCTGCGCCGGTGCCGGGGCGGGCAGTTGCTGCGAGGGGCGCAGCCTGCGGGTGCCCGAGGCCGCGGCGTCCGGCTCGGGTGCGGTGCTGACCGCCGCCGACAGCGCCTCGGCGAGCCCGCCGAGCTCCACGTGCACGACGAGCACCGGTTTGCCGGGGACCTGGTCGGCGGCGGACTTCAGTGCCTGCGCCAGTTCGGCGTCCGCGACCGACGCCTCGCCGATCGCCGGGATGGCGGTGACGACCACCGCGTCGCAGGAGTCGTCGCCGAGGGCCCGAAGCAGCGCCGCGTGGAAGTCGCCCGCCGTGGCACCCGTCGTGAGGTCCAGGGGCCGGTGCGGCCTGAGTCCCTCGGAGAGACAGGCGTCGTAGGTGAGCAGGCCCAGCGACTCGGAGTTCCCGAGGATCGCCACCCGCGGCCCGGCCGGCAGCGGCTGCCGGGCCAGCAGCAGCCCCGCGTCGACGAGTTCGGTGATGGTGTCGACCCGGATCACCCCGGCCTGCCTGAGCAGCGCGGACACGGTGGCGTGCGGCAGCCGGGTCGCCCGTACGGCGTGCCCCTGCGGCGCGGAGCCGGCGCCCTGGACGACGACCAGTGGTTTCGCGGCCGCGGTGCGCCGGGCGAGGCGGGTGAACTTGCGGGGGTTGCCGATGGACTCCAGGTACATGAGGACGACATCGGTGTCGGGGTCGTCGTACCAGTACTGGATGACGTCGTTGCCGGAGACGTCCGCGCGGTTGCCGGAGGAGACGAAGGTCGACACGCCGGTGACGCCGGTGACGCCGCCGCCGCGCCGGTGCAGCCGGGACAGCAGGGCGATGCCGATGGCGCCGGACTGGGCGAACAGGCCTATGCGGCCGGGGCGGGGCATCTCGGGGGCGAGGGAGGCGTTGAGCCGCACCTCGGGGGAGGTGTTGATGATCCCGAAGGCGTTCGGCCCGATGATCCGCATGCCGTACGTGCGCGCGTGCCGGACGAGTTCGCGCTGGCGCTCGCGCCCGTCGGGGCCGCTCTCGGCGTACCCGGCGGAGACGACGACCAGTCCCTGCACGCCGTGCTCGCCGCACTCGGTGACGACCTCGGGGACGTGCTCGGCCGGTACGGCGACGACCGCGAGGTCGACGGGCCCGTCGATGTCCCGCACCGAGCGGTGGGCGGGGACGCCGTCGAGTTCCTTGAGGTCCTCGGGGAACGCCTTGTTCACCGCGTACAGCTGTCCGGCGTAACCGGCTTCCTTGATGTTGTCGAGGATGCCGCGGCCGACGCCCCCGGGGGTGCGTCCGGCGCCGACGACGGCGACCGAGCCCGGCACCAGGAGCCGCCGTACCGACCGCGCCTCGGCGCGCTGCTCACGCGCGCGCTGGACGGCGACGGAGCGGTCGGTGGGTTCGAGGTCGAACTCCAGGCGCACGACGCCGTCCTCGAAGCTGCGCTTCTGGGTGTACCCGGCGTCAGTGAACACCTTGATCATCTTGGTGTTGGCGGGCAGCACCTCGGCGGCGAAGCGGCGGATGCCGCGCTCGCGCGCGACGGCGGCGATGTGCTCCAGGAGGGCGGAGGCGACGCCGCGGCCCTGGTGGGCGTCCTGGACGAGGAAGGCGACCTCGGCCTCGTCGGACTCGGAGGCGGGCAGCCCGTCGGCGCCGATGCGGTCATAGCGTACGGTGGCGATGAACTCGCCGCCGACCGTGGCCGCGAGTCCCACCCGGTCCACAAAGTCGTGGTGCGTGAAGCGGTGGACGTCCTTCGCGGACAGGCGCGGGTAGGGCGCGAAGAAGCGGTAGTACTTCGACTCGTCCGACACCTGCTCGTAGAAGCTGACCAGCCGGTCCGCATCGTCAACGGTGATGGGGCGGATGCGCGCGGTGCCGCCGTCGCGCAGCACCACGTCGGCTTCCCAGTGGGCGGGGTACTCGTGCCGGTCCGACGAGGTCTGCATGGGCCCCAGACTACGGCTCGCGTCCGACAACGGCGCGAGGCAGTCTGTGGACGACGACCGAGCAGTGCGAGGGACGGAGGTCGGGCCGAGGCCGCGGCCCGACCACTCACCCCGGACGGAACGAAGGTCCGCTCCGGAGACGCTTCACGTTGTGGGAAACTGGTCTAGACAACCCTGAACACCGAAGGGCAGCATCACATGGCTGAGCGCCGCGTCAACGTCGGCTGGGCCGAGGGCCTCCACGCCCGCCCCGCTTCCATCTTCGTCCGGGCCGCCACGGCCGCAGGTATCCCGGTGACGATCGCCAAGGCCGACGGCAACCCCGTCAACGCGGCCTCCATGCTGGCCGTTCTGGGCCTGGGCGCCCAGGGCGGCGAGGAGATCGTCCTCGCCTCCGACGCCGAGGGCGCGGACGCCGCCCTCGACCGGCTCGCCAAGCTGGTCGCCGAGGGGCTCGAGGAGCTTCCCGAGACCGTCTGATCACGGCACCACAGAAGGGCTCGTCCGAATTACCGGGCGAGCCCTTCGCATTTCCCGCGCCCAGGCCGCAGAATTCTCCGCGACGGGCAGCATGAATAACCCCCCTGCGAATTCTCTTCTCTTTGTATACGGCGCTCGTGTTAATGCCGCAGGCTCGGCGTGTTTACGGCATGTTGCGAGTTCCTCACACCGTTCACCCGTTCAGGGGCGCCGAAACGCAGCCGGTGCGCCGCGGCGGAGCGCTCGGTGTGCAGGGCCGTGATCGCCCGCGCGCGCTCGCCGTCGCCGCGCGCCACGGCGTCGACGATCGCCCCGTGCTCGGCCCAGGACTCGACCGGGTCGGCCGGCGCCTCCACGGTGTACATCCAGGCGATCTTGTGGCGCAACTGGGTCAGCGTCGAGGTCATGGCGGGGCTGCCGGAGGCCTGGGCGAGCGTCTCGTGGAACCAGGCCCCCAGGGACCGCAGATCCTCGCTGTTGCCCCTCCTGGCCCGCTCCTGGCCCAGCCTGACCAGGCCGCGCAGCACCTTGAGATGAGCCTCGGTGCGCCGCTGGGCGGCCCGTGAGGCGCCGAGCGGCTCCAGGAGCAGACGCATCTCCAGCAGGTCGGAGGCCTCCTGCTCGGTCGGCTCGGCCACGCACGCGCCCGCGTGCCGGCGGGTCACGACGAAGCCCTCGGCCTCCAGGGTGCGCAGGGCCTCGCGGACGGGGACGCGCGAGACGCCGTAGCGGCGGGCGAGGAGTTCCTCGGTGAGGCGGCTGCCGCGCTCGTAGACACCCGCGACGATGTCGTCCCGGATGGCCGTGCACACCGAGTGCGCCGGAATACGCATGTCCGACCTCCGCCTTAATCCCCGTGAAACGTCGACCATTGACGTGTGTTCCGTGACTCTATTGCAATGGGCGGGAATTTCCGACGGCGGACCGGAATCCATGGATATTTTTTGGCCAGCGGGGCGGCACAAACGGCGAAAACCCCGGCTCGGGGAGCCGGGGCCTTCACGGGATCTCGCGATCCTTCGTCAGACGTCCACGCCGTGCGAGCGCAGGTAGGCGACGGGATCGATGTCGGAGCCGTACTCGGGGGTCGTACGGGCCTCGAAGTGCAGGTGCGGTCCGGTCGTGTTGCCGGTCGAGCCGGACAGGCCGATCTGCTGGCCGGTGGCGACCTGCTGGCCGACGGAGACCCCGATGGACGACAGATGGCCGTACTGGGTGTACGTCCCGTCGTTCATCTTGATCACGATCTGGTTGCCGTACGCGCCGCCCCAGCCGGTCTGGACGACCGTGCCGTAGCCGACCGCGTGGACGGTCGTGCCGGTGGCGGCGTGGAAGTCGATACCGGTGTGGCTGCCGGAGGACCACAGCGAACTGCTGGCCTTGTAGCCCGTGGAGACGTACGAGTCGGAGATCGGCGCGACGAACGTGTTGAGGCGCTTGCGCTCGGCCTCGCGGGCGGCGCGCGCCTTTGCCTCGCGGGCCTGCTTCGCCTCGGCCTCGGCCCTCTTGCGCGCGGCCTCCTCGGCCGCCTTCTTGCGGGCGGCCGTCTCGGCGGCCTGCTTCTGCGCGGCGGCCTGGGCGTCGATCTTGGCGGCGATCGAGTCGCCGATGGTGATGACGGGGGTGAGGCCGGTCTGCTCGACCGAGTTGTCGGCGGCGAGCGCGGGGGCCGCGAGGGAGCCGACGACGCCGGTGGCGGCGAGGGCCGCGACGCCTGCGGCGTGGGCGGTGGAACGCTTGATCCGGCTGGGAAGACGGTGCTTCCCGGTGGCGCACATGAACGCCATGTACAGGCTGGTCCTTTCCTTCCTTCTCGCCTACCGGGTTAGCTGACGGGTTCGGAGCAGGAAGGTCTCCTACGGACCCCCTCGCTGCACGCGCGGGCGTCCGATTCACCCCAGGGACTGACTTGGGTCCCCGGCTCCCCTGGCTCGCGCCGTACGGGGACTCGGCGATGACTGTCCGGTGCCGCGGGTGCGGCGCGGTGCCTGACGGACAGCCCGGACGACGCTAAGCGGGGCGACTTTCAATTCCCAAACGGATCACGGAGTTTGTAGCGCATCCCACAGGGCAAACAGCCCACTCTCCTTCAAATTTCCTTCAATTCGGACATACGAGGGCCCTGGTGACGCTTCCGTCACCAGGGCCCCGCCACGCACGCGTGCCGCTACTCGGCGGAGACGACGGTCACTTCACCGATGTTCAGGGCCTCGACGGCCTCCTTGATCTCGGCCGCGTCACCGACGAGGACGGTCACCAGGCGGTCCACCGGGAAGGCGCTCACGACGGCCGCGGTGGCCTCCACGGTGCCCGTCGCGGCGAGCTGCTGGTACAGCGTCGCCTGGTAGTCGTCCGGCAGGTGCTGCTCGACCTGGTCGGCCAGCGTGCTCGCCACGGCCGCCGCGGTCTCGTACCGCAGCGGCGCCACCCCGACGAGGTTCTGGACGGCGACATCGCGCTCGGCGTCGGTCAGGCCCCCCTCCGCGAGGGTGCGCAGCACCTTCCAGAGGTCGTCGAGCGCCGGTCCGGTGTTCGGGGTGTCGACGGAGCCGCTGATGGCGAGCATGGCGGCGCCGGTCCCGTCCGGGGCGGAGCGCAGGACCTGGCCGAACGCGCGCACACCGTAGGTGTAGCCCTTCTCCTCGCGCAGGACGCGGTCCAGGCGCGAGGTGAGGGTGCCGCCGAGGCAGTACGTGCCGAGCACCTGCGCGGGCCACACGCGGTCGTGCCGGTCGGGGCCGACGCGGCCGATGAGCAGCTGCGTCTGCACCGCGCCGGGACGGTCCACGATGATCACGCGCCCGGTGTCGTCCGCGGCGACGGGGGGCACCGGGCGGGGTTCGGCCCGGGAGCCCGTCCAGGCGCCCAGGGTCTCGCCCAGGAGGGCGTCCAGGTCGATGCCGGTGAGGTCGCCGACGACCACGGCGGTGGCCGTCGCGGGCCGGACGTGGCGGTCGTAGAAGGCGCGGACGGCGGCCGCGTCGATCTTCTCGACGGTCTCCTCGGTGCCCTGGCGCGGGCGCGACATGCGCGAGGTCGCCGGGAACAGCTCCTTGGAGAGTTCCTTGGCGGCACGGCGGGAGGGGTTGGCCAGCTCGTGCGGGATCTCGTCGAGACGGTTGCGGACCAGCCGCTCGACCTCGCTGTCGGCGAAGGCGGGCGCCCTGAGGGCGTCGGCCAGCAGACCGAGCGCCTTGACCAGCCGCGAGGCCGGGACCTCGAGGCTCAGGCGCACGCCCGGGTGGTCGGCGTGCGTGTCGAGGGTGGCGCCGCAGCGCTCCAGTTCGGCGGCGAACTCCTCGGCGGAGTGCTTGTCGGTGCCCTCGGAGAAGGCGCGCGCCATGATCGTGGCGACACCTTCCACGGCGGCCGGCTCGGCCTCCAGGGGCGCGTCCAGGAGCACCTCGACGGCGACGACCTGCTGGCCGGGCCGGTGGCAGCGCAGCACGGTCAGGCCGTTGCCGAGCTCCCCGCGCGTGGGCGCCGGGAACGCCCAGGGCCTGGCCTCGCCGGCCTGGGGCTGCGGGTGGAAGTCCATCGTGGCGAGCTCGGTCACTTGGCCGCCTCCTCGTTGTCGTCGCCGGCTTCGACCGTGGCCTCGGCCTCGGGGTCTTCGGGGGGATCGGCGTCCTCGGCGGGTTCTCCTGCGATCGGCTCGTAGACGAGCACCGCGCGGTTGTCGGGCCGCAGGCGGGCCCCGGCGACCTCCCGGACCTCCTCCGGGGTCACCGACAGGACGCGCTCGACGGCGGTGAGGGCGAGCTGCGGGTCGCCGAACAGGACGGCGAACCGGCACAGTTCGTCGGCGCGGCCCGCGACCGTGCCGAGCCGGTCCAGCCACTCGCGCTCCAACTGCGCCTGCGCGCGCTCCATCTCCTCCGCCGTCGGGCCCTGGTCGGCGAACCGGGCGAGTTCCTCGTCGATGGCTTCCTCGATGACCCGCACCTCGGCGTCCCCGGACGTCTTCACGTCCAGCCAGCCCAGGGAGGGCGCCCCGGCCAGCCGCAGCAGGCCGAAGCCGGCCGCGACGGCCGTCTGGTCCCGGCGTACCAGCCGGTTGTACAGGCGGGAGGACTCACCGCCGCCGAGGACGGTCAGCGCCACGTCGGCGGCGTCGCACGCGCGTGTGCCGTCGTGCGGGAGCCGGTAGGCGGCCATCAGGGCGCGCGCCGGGACCTCCTCCTCGACGACCTCGCGCAGCTGCTCGCCGATGACCTCGGGCAGCGAGCCGTCGCGGGGCTCGGGCTTGCCGTCGTGCGAGGCGATGGAGCCGAAGTACTTGTCGATCCAGGCGAGCGTCTGCTCGGGGTCGATGTCGCCGACGACCGACAGGACGGCGTTGTTGGGTGCGTAGTAGGTACGGAAGAACGCGCGCGCGTCCTCGAGGGTCGCCGCGTCCAGGTCGGCCATCGAGCCGATCGGGGTGTGGTGGTAGGGGTGGCCCTCCGGGTAGGCGAGGGCGGTCAGCTTCTCGAACGCGGTGCCGTAGGGAACGTTGTCGTAGCGCTGCCGGCGCTCGTTCTTGACCACGTCCCGCTGGTTCTCCATGGACTCCTCGTCCAGGGCGGCGAGCAGCGAGCCCATCCGGTCCGCCTCCAGCCACAGCGCGAGCTCCAGCTGGTGGGCGGGCATGGTCTCGAAGTAGTTGGTGCGCTCGAAGCTGGTCGTGCCGTTGAGCGAACCGCCCGCGCCCTGCACCAGCTCGAAGTGGCCGTTGCCCTTGACCTGTCCCGAGCCCTGGAACATCAGGTGCTCGAAAAGGTGAGCCAGGCCGGTACGCCCCTTGACCTCGTGCCGGGAGCCGACGTCGTACCAGAGGCACACCGCCGCGACCGGGGTCAGGTGGTCCTCGGAGAGCACCACGCGCAGGCCGTTGGCCAGGCGGTGCTCGGTCGCTGTCAGGCCCCCGGTGCCTGCCTGGTCTGTGGCCGTGTGACCCATGGGCATGTACGTCCCTTCGATCGCGGTCGCGGTGATGGGAACCGCGGTTTTGCTGCCGGTCCTGCCACTGTATGCAAGCGTGCGGACCCGCGGCGAAGTTCCCGGGGGAGGTACGCCCACAGCGGATCGCGTAGCCTGCGGGCAGCCGCGGTGAGGGTGACCCGCGCGCCGGGCCGGACCGCCGACCGAGGGTCCTGGCCCGCGTTGTCAGTGCCGCGGTCCACAATGGTCCGCGTCAGTTACCGTCAAACGCTTCAGCAAGGAGCCGGCAGCGATGGCCCGCCGCAGCACGAAGACCCCGCCGCCCGACGACTCGTTCGAGGAGCGGATCCTCGACATCGACGTCGTCGACGAGATGCAGGGCTCCTTCCTCGAGTACGCGTACTCGGTCATCTACTCCCGAGCCCTGCCGGACGCCCGGGACGGCCTCAAGCCGGTGCACCGCCGCATCGTCTACCAGATGAACGAGATGGGCCTGCGCCCCGACCGCGGCTATGTGAAGTGCGCGCGCGTGGTCGGCGAGGTCATGGGCAAGCTGCACCCGCACGGCGACGCGTCGATCTACGACGCTCTGGTGCGCATGGCCCAGCCCTTCTCGATGCGGGTGCCGCTGGTCGACGGCCACGGCAACTTCGGCTCGCTGGGCAACGACGACCCGCCGGCCGCCATGCGGTACACCGAATGCCGTCAGGCCGAGGCGACCAGCCTGATGACCGAGTCGATCGACGAGGACACGGTCGACTTCGCCCCCAACTACGACGGCCAGGAGCAGGAGCCGGTCGCCCTGCCGGCCGCCTTCCCGAACCTGCTGGTGAACGGCTCGTCGGGGATCGCGGTCGGCATGGCGACGAACATGCCGCCGCACAACCTCGCCGAGGTCATCGCCGCCGCCCGCCACCTGATCCGCTACCCGAACGCCGATCTGGACACCCTGATGCGGCACGTCCCGGGCCCCGACCTGCCCACCGGCGGCCGGATCGTGGGCCTCGCCGGCATCCGGGACGCCTACGAGAGCGGCCGCGGCACCTTCAAGATGCGCGCCACGGTCGAGATCGAGACCGTCACCGCCCGCCGCAAGGGCCTGGTGGTCACCGAACTTCCCTTCACGGTCGGCCCGGAGAAGGTGATCGCCAAGATCAAGGACCTGGTCGGCTCGAAGAAGATCCAGGGCATCGCCGACGTCAAGGACCTCACCGACCGCCAGCACGGCCTGCGCCTGGTCATCGAGATCAAGAACGGCTTCGTGCCGGAGGCCGTCCTGGAGCAGCTGTACAAGCTGACGCCGATGGAGGAGTCCTTCGGCATCAACAACGTCGCACTGGTGGACGGCCAGCCGCTCACCCTCGGCCTCAAGGAGCTGCTGGAGGTCTACCTCGACCACCGCTTCGAGGTCGTGCGCCGCCGCAGCGAGTTCCGCCGCGGCAAGCGGCGCGACCGCCTGCACCTGGTGGAGGGTCTGCTGACGGCGCTCGTCGACATCGACGAGGTCATCCGTCTGATCCGCGCCAGTGACAACAGCGCGCAGGCGAAGGAGCGCCTGATGGAGCGCTTCTCCCTGTCGGAGATCCAGACCCAGTACATCCTGGACACCCCGCTGCGCCGCCTGACCCGGTACGACCGCATCGAGCTGGAGTCGGAGAAGGAGAGGCTCAACGCGGAGATCGCGGAGCTGACCCGGATCCTCGACTCGGACGCCGAGCTGCGCAAGCTGGTCTCCGCCGAACTGGCCGCGGTGGCCAAGAAGTTCGGCACCGAGCGGCGTACGGTCCTGCTGGAGTCGGCCGGCGCGGCCGCCGCCGTACCGCTGCAGGTCGCGGACGACCCGTGCCGGGTGCTGCTGTCCTCGACGGGCCTGCTGGCGCGTACGGCGAACGGCGAGCCGTTCCTGGAGGACGCCGACGCCCGGCGCGTGAAGCACGACGTGATCGTCTCGGCCGTGCCGGCGACCGCGCGCGGCGAGGTCGGCGCCGTGACGTCCTCGGGCCGTCTGCTGCGGATCAACGTCGTCGACCTCCCGCAGCTCCCGGAGACGGCGTCGGCGCCGAACCTCTCGGGCGGGGCGCCCCTGTCGGAGTTCCTCTCCCTGGAGGACGAGGAGACGGTGGTCTGCCTGACCACGCTGGACGAGTCCTCCCCCGGTCTCGCCCTCGGCACCGAACAGGGCGTCGTCAAGCGTGTGGTCCCCGACTATCCGTCCAACAAGGACGAGTTGGAGGTCATCACGCTCAAGGAAGGCGACCGGATCGTCGGCGCGGTGGAGCTGCGCACCGGCGAGGAGGACCTGGTCTTCATCACGGACGACGCCCAACTGCTCCGCTACCAGGCCTCGCAGGTACGCCCGCAGGGCCGTCCGGCGGGCGGTATGGCCGGCATCAAGCTGACCGAGGGCGCGAAGGTCATCTCCTTCACGGCGGTCGACCCGGCGACGGACGCGGTGGTCTTCACGGTCGCGGGCTCCCGGGGCACGCTCGACGACTCGGTCCAGACGACGGCGAAGCTGACCCCGTTCGACCAGTACCCGCGCAAGGGCCGCGCCACCGGCGGTGTCCGCTGCCAGCGGTTCCTGAAGGGCGAGGACTGCCTGTCCCTGGCCTGGGCGGGCCCGGTCCCGGCCAAGGCGGCCCAGAAGAACGGCACCCCGGCCGACCTCCCGGAGATCGACCCGCGCCGCGACGGCTCGGGCGTGTCCCTGCCGAAGACGGTGGCGGTGGTGGCGGGGCCGGTCTAGGCCGGTGACTGGGCGGGGTCGGCGTCCGGGTCCCGCACGTAACGCAGGACGCCCCACATGCTGTGCTCG
Organism: Streptomyces sp. NPDC101152; assembly: GCF_044768275.1. NCBI lineage: Bacteria > Bacillati > Actinomycetota > Actinomycetes > Kitasatosporales > Streptomycetaceae > Streptomyces > Streptomyces sp. NPDC101152. Next base: position 43,391 of record NZ_JBIWPO010000035.1, read on the forward strand.
TCGGCGGTGTGCGGGGGGGCGCTGAGGCACCCTTCCAGTTCCTTGCCGAGGGCGGCCGTGTCGATGCCGGAGCCGATGAGGACGAGCTGGGTGCGGCGGGTCTCGCCCGACGGCCACGGCCCCGGATAGAACCGCAGGAAGCGCCCCACGGCGTGGACGGCGTAACGGTTGCGGGCGTCGTGCGCTCCGAAGTCGACGTACCCCTTGATCCGGTACAGCCCCTCGGGCCGGCTGTCGAGGAACCGCATCAGCCGGCGCGGGTCCATGGGCGTTTCGGAGCTGAAGGAGAGGGTGTCGTAGGCGGCGTGCAGATGCTCGGCGTGCTCGTGCTCGCCGTGCTCGTGCAGGTCGTCGAAGGAGAGCTGTCCGACGCGCTCCTCGCTCGGCCGGCAGTCGAAGAGGAACTCGGGGTCGACGCGGCTGTAGGTCGCCGGTACGACGGCGGCGCGGTCGACGAGCGACCGCACGAGCCCGAGGACCCGCTCGGCGTCGTCGGCGCGGTCGAGCTTGTTGACGACGACGAGATCGGCGAGGGCGAGATGCCGGTCGACCGAGGGGTGCTGAAGGCGGGTCCGGTCGAACTCGGCGGCGTCGACGACCTCGACGAGACCGCCGTACACGATCCCCGGATGCTCGCTGGCGAGCACCATGCGCACCAGTTCCTGCGGCTCGGCGAGGCCGCTGGCCTCGATGACGATGACGTCGGTGCCGGTCGAGGGCGCGGCGAGCCGGGCGAGGTAGCCGTCGAGCTCGGACACGTCGACGGCGCAGCACAGACAGCCGTTGCCGAGCGACACCGTGGAGTCCCCGAGTGCGCCTGCGACCGCCATGGCGTCGATCTCGATGGCACCGAAGTCGTTGACGATGGCGGCGATACGGCTGCCACCGCTGCGATGGAGGAGGTGATTGAGCAGCGTGGTCTTGCCGGAGCCGAGGAATCCGGCGAGTACGACGACCGGGATCTGCCGAAGGCCGTGGCTCGGCTGACTCAACGTGCGACCTCTTTCGCGCTGCCGTGCGCCGGATCGTGCTGCCGGCGCACGTACGGGGTTTGAATGCCGAACCAGGATACGAGCCGGAAGAATCACCGCGAAGTGAACGATTGTTAGCAGCACTTGCGGGGCAGACGTTGGGCAAGGCGCCGCTGTGTGCGACCCTCGCATCCCTCCGTGCGCCTCCTCTCCGCCTCCCCCGCCGATCAGAGCCGATCGGCACCCTGGGAGACGGCAAGCGCCGCCCATCGCTCGCCGGTCCCCTCCAGTCGACCCGCACCCCGACGACCGGCGGACGGCCGCCTGATTCGGGGGTTGACATGGCCACACAGAACTCTGGGTCCCGAGGGCTCGACTCCGCCGTGCTGGCGGGAGTCGCCTTCACCGCGGGAGTCCTCACCGCACTGGCCGCGCGACGAGGCAGGACGGAACGCACCCTGCGCGCCGAGAGTCACCGCGCCGACCTGGTGGACTACCAGCGGCTGCAGCTCCGCCTCCTGGAACGAGCCATCGACGATCCGGAGCTTGCGGCCGTACTGAGCACTTTCGAGGCCGAGTCCCCGACCCATCTGAGGCAGCATCTGTTCGCGAACGCCCTCTACTCCAATGCCCTGTTCGGCTACCGCATCGGCGTGGTGACGCTGGAGGAGTTGCACGGCCACCTTCGGGTGCTCTGCAGGAGTGCCCTGTTTCGCAGGTACTGGGAGTCCACCTGGCAGCACCGGTCCAGCCTCAAGGAGGACTCGGAGGAGGGACGCATCGGTCGGATGGTGGACAACCTCATTCGCGATCTGGACGAGGCCGACACGGAGGAGTGGTGGGTGGTGGGTGAACCTCCGAGCGACTAAGACCAGTTGGGGCAAGGCGATACGCTCGCAGGACAGATCCGTTCGGCGTAGGGCGTCTCAACTTGTGGACACGAGGTGCGCCAACGAGGGGCCGCGGTGGGGCTAACCTGTCCCCCGCCCAACACCCACACCGTGAGAACGGGGACCCCCTTGAGAATCGTGCGTCGCATTGGTGCCTCTCCCAGGGAACGCGGGAGCATGACCGGCGACACCTGCCCCGACATTTTCGAGCTCAGCGACGGCAACTTCGCCGTCATCGGGACCGAGGCCACCGCGGTGCTCGACGGCGAGCTGCCCTCCGACGCGGCGCGCGCCGACCACGAGCGGATCGTCATCGTGAGCCGAGAGACCCTGATCCGCGCGAAGGCCGACATTCCCGACGCGTGACGACAGGGCACGGGCGACGACCCATCCCCACCCGTTTCCCGTCGCACCGCCCCACCGCACTCCACCGAAGAGCGATACCGGGGCCCGCCGTTCCGAGCAGCACGACCCCCTTCCTGCTCAGTACTCCCTGTAGGCCCGGCGCCAGAAGCACCGGGCCGCACGTGTGTCTCAGGCCACCTCCGGCACCGCCACCGGCGCCCGGGGCCCCACGTACCTCGCGACCGGCCTGATGATCTTGGGGTCCTGTGCCTGTTCCAGGATGTTCGCGCTCCAGCCCACCACCCGCGCCGCCGCGAAGGTCGGAGTGAACATCTCGCGGGGCAGACCGCACAGTTCCATGACCACACCCGCGTAGAACTCGACGTTCGTGTGCAGTTCACGGCCGGGTTTCAGCTCCGCCAGGATCGCCTCCACTCGGCGTTCGACCTCCACAGCGAACGCCACGCGCGGACCGCCGAAGCTCTGGGCCACCTCACGCAGCATGCGGGAACGGGGGTCCTCCGTGCGGTAGACGGCGTGACCGAAGCCCATGATGCGGTCACCCGCGAGGACCCGTTCGCGGATCCAGGGGTCGATGCGGTCGGGCGTGCCGATCGCGTCCAGGGTGTCCAGCGCACGACTGGGAGCGCCACCGTGCAGCGGGCCCGAGAGCGCCCCCACCGCCCCCACGAGACACCCGGCAACATCCGCGCCCGTCGAGGCGATGACCCTCGCCGTGAAGGTTGACGCGTTGAAGCCGTGATCAATGGTTGATATCAAGTACCGCTCGATCGCCCGCGCCCGACGCGGATCCGGCTCCGTGCCCGTCAGCATGTAGAGGTAGTTGGCGGCGTACGACAGGTCGTCCCGCGGCTCGACCGGGTCCAGTCCCCGGCCCAAGCGGTGCAGCGCCGTCAGCAGGGTCGGTACGGCCGCGGCCACCACCAGGGTGTCCCGCCGGCGCTCCTCCGCGTCGATGTCGTACACCGGCCGGAAGCCCTGCGCTGCGCCGAGGAGTGACAGTGCGGTGCGCATCCCGGCCAGCGGGCCGGAGCGCCCGCCGGCTGCGGCGATGGCGGGCAGTGCCTGGCGCACCTCGTCGGGCAGCCGCCGCAGAGCCGCGGTCTCGGCCGCGAAGGCCGCGCTCCGCGTCGCGTCCGGCAGTTCGCCGCCGATCAGGAGCTGCCAGACGTCCTCGAAGCCGCGGGTCCGCGCCAGCTCGACGGCCGAGTACTGACGGTAGTGGTAGAAGCCCTCGAGCCCCCGGACGTCCCCGACCTCGGTGTCGGTGACGACGACGCCGGCGAGGCCCCTGGGTACGTCGACGGTGGCCGCGACCGGCCTGTTGACGGACTTGACGGACATGATTCCTCCCTGGACTTGATTTGACTGTCCATGATTGACTCAAACTCTGTCAATATTGATTCAATCAATCTAAGCGAGCGATCAGTCATTACGTCCTGATGCCGATACGGTGACTCCCATGCGCGATCAACAGCCCTCCCCCGGACACGCCGAGCGGCGGCTGACCACCAAGGAAGCCGCGGAACTGCTGGGCGTGAAGCCCGAGACCGTGTACGCCTATGTGAGCCGCGGCCAGCTCACCAGCCGACGCGTACCCGGCGGCCGGGGCAGCACCTTCGACGCCAAGGAGGTGGAGACGCTCGCCCGGCGCAACCGGCGTGACAGCGACGGCGGTTCCGCCTCCCCCGGCGAGTTGTCCGTCCGCACCCGCATCACGCTCATCGAGCCGGACCGGTACTACTTCCGCGGCGTCGACGCCACCGAACTGGCCGTACGCCACTCCTACGAAGAGGTCGCCGAGTGGCTGTGGACCGGCCGACTGCGCCCGGGCGTCACCTTCACCGCGCCCGAGGCGTCCGTCGCCGCCGCCCGCCGGGCCGTGGACGCACTGCCCGAACACACCGGTCCCACCGACCGGTTGCGGGTCGCGGCGATCGCCGCCGCGGTGGCCGACCCCCTGCGCTTCGACCTCTCCGAGGACGCCGTGCTCGGCACCGCGCGCACCCTCATCCCGACGCTCGTCGCCGCCCTCCCACCCCGGCTCCGGCACCGGGACGAGGGCCCGCTGGCCCACCGGCTGTGGACGCGGCTGACCCGACGGGACCCCGACGAGGCCTCACTGCGGGTGCTGGACACCGCGCTCGCCCTGCTCGTCGACCACGACCTCGCCGCGTCGACGCTCGCGGTACGCGTCGCCGCGTCGGCCCGCGCGCACGCGTACGCGGCGGTCTCCGCCGGTCTCGGGGTGCTCGAGGGCCCGTTGCACGGGGCGGCCAGCAAACTCGCGCACCGGCTGCTGCTCGACGTGCTGGACGAGGGCGACGCGGCCCCCGTCATCGCCGACGAACTGCGGGCCGGACGCCGTATCCCGGGCCTCGGCCACCGGCTCTACCCCGGCGAGGACCCCCGCGCGCGTGTCCTCTTCGGCCTTCTGGAGGACATCCCGCGGGCGGCCCCGGCCCTCGCCGCGGCCCGCGACATCGTGACCACCACCGCCCGGCACACCCCGCTGCACGCCAATGTCGACCTGGCGCTCGCCGTCTTCACCGCGTCCTGTGGGATGCCCGCGACAGCGGGCGAGACGGTCTTCGCCGTGGCCCGTACCGCGGGCTGGATCGCCCACGCCCTGGAGGAGTACGGGGAACGCCCGTTGCGCATGCGTCCGAGCGGCCACTACGTGGGCCCGAAGCCGCCTCAGCCCCTGCCGGAACAGGAGGCCCCGGCCCTGACGGAGTAGGCCGCGTCCGCCCCGGCCGGAGCACGAGCGAGGGCGGCCGGAAGCCGCCGCAGACCAAGTCAGGTTAGGCTCACCTCTGTGAGTACGTGCTCAACCGCGTCCCAGGAGCTCGACGAGCCCCTCGCGGGAACCGCGGCCACCGCGCGGACCTGGCTGTTGCTGGAACAGCCGGGTCCTTGGGGCGCCAAGGCGCTCACATCGAGCCACCTCGATCCGGCGCTCGGCCGCGCCCTGGAGGCGGCCGCCAAGGGAACGGGTGTACGCATCGCGCTCATCCGCCGCCCAGGCCGCCACGCCGACTTCGGCACACCCACCGCGCGGCAGGTGTACGCCGCCCACACGGTGCCGGGCAGCGTCTGGCTGCACTCGGCCACGATCGACGATCCGCGTCAGCTGCTGGACCTCGACTTCGCCGCGCTGGGCAGGGGTGGGTACCACACCTTCGACTCGGTGCTCGGGGCCCGGCCGCACACCGGCGCCCCGCTCGCGCTCGTGTGCACCAACGGCAAGCGCGACCGTTGCTGCGCCCTGCTCGGCCGCCCCCTGGCCGCCGCACTCGCCGCCTCCGGGGTGGAGGGCGTCTGGGAGGTCACCCATCTGGGTGGTCATCGCTTCTCGCCGACCCTGCTCGTCCTGCCCTACGGCTACGCCTACGGCCGCGCCGAGGCCCATGCCGTCCAGGAGGTCCTGCACGGCGTCCTGGAGGGACGGATCGTCGTGGCGGGCTGCCGGGGGAACTCCGCCTGGGAGCGACCGGGTCAGGCGGCCGAACTGGCGGTGCGGACCGCGGTGCGCGAGTACGGGGCGGACGCCCTGAGCGTCATGCGGACCAAAGGTGCCGCCCCTCGCTGGGAGGTGACCGTCGCCCACGCGGACGGACGGCGCTGGCACGTCGTGGTGGTCCAGGGCGCCTCGGCACCGCCCCGCCCGGAGAGCTGCGGCACGTCCGTCCTGGGGTCACCCGCCCGCATGGACGTCGTGGAGATCCGGGAGCTCGCGACGACGACGGCCCTGGCGTGTTGATCCGGCCGATCAACACCACGCGCGGTCCTCGCCGTGCGCTGACGGTGCATCGTGCCCGTCCTCATTGATCAAGAGATCCACCCCACACAGGAGATCCACCCCACACAAGAAATCCCCCCGCCTCCCCTACGGCGCCTTCCGCAGGTCCACGTACGGTCATGGGCATGAGCCCCACTCCCCCCGCACGCCGCCTACGTCTCGGTCTGCCGAAGCGGGCTTTCTCGCAGGTGCTGCTGATGCAGGTGGCGATCGCCGCGGGGGTCGCGGTGCTCGTGACCGGGTTGTTCCTGGCGCCCCTCAGCAAACAGCTCGACAGGGAGGCGATGCACCGCGCGCTCGCCATCGCGCAGACCACCGCGGAACAACCGCGGCTCGCCGAGGACCTCCGACGGACCGCCCCGACGGTCGACGGCCCCATCCAGCAGGAGGCGGAACGTATCCGCAAGGCCACCGACGCCGAGTACGTCGTGGTCATGGACTGGCGGGGGGTGCGATGGTCACACACGGACGTCAGGCAGATCGCAGGGCCCGTCTCGACCTACCCGGGTGACGCCCTCGCCGGCGAACAGGTCATGGAGATCGACAGCGGCACCCTCGGCCGCTCGGCCCGCGGCAAGGTGCCGGTGCGGGACGCGAAGGGCAGGGTCGTCGGGGCGGTCTCGGTCGGGATCAAGTACGACAGCGTGCGCTCGGAGCTCTTCAGCGCGATCCCCGGGCTACTCGCCTACGCCGGGGGTGCCCTGGCCGTCGGTGCCCTGGCCGCCTGGCTGATCTCGCGCCGGGTCCAGCGGCAGACGCGCGACCTGGCCTTCTCGGACATCTCGGCGCTGCTGGCGGAGCGCGAGGCGATGCTGCACGGCATCAGGGAGGGCGTCGTCGCCCTGGACCGCAACGGCCGCGTACGGCTGCTCAACGACGAGGCGCACCGCCTGCTGGGCATCGACGACAGCGCCGTCGGATGTTCCCCCGACGAGGCGCTGGGCGCTGGACGTACGGCCGACATCCTGGCCGGCCGGGTGACCGGCACCGACCTGCTCACCGTCCGCGGCCAGCGGGTGCTGGTCGCCAACCGCATGCCCACCGACGACGGCGGCGCCGTCGCCACTTTGCGCGACCGCACCGAGCTGGAGCAGTTGGGCCGGGAGCTCGACTCGACGCGCGGCCTGATCGACGCCCTGCGGGCCCAGGACCACGAGCACGCGAACCGCATGCACACCGTCCTGGGACTGCTCGAACTGGAGATGTACGACGACGCCGTGGAGTTCGTCGGAGAGGTGGTCGGCGACCATCGGGCCACCGCTGAACAGGTCACCGAGAAGATCCAGGACCCCCTGCTGGCGGCGCTGCTGGTCGGCAAGGCGACGGTCGCCGCCGAGCGTGGCGTCGCCCTGTGGGTGGCGGACCGGACATGGCTGCCGGACCGGTTGGTCGACGCCAGGGGGGTGGTCACCATCGTCGGCAACCTGGTCGACAACGCGCTCGACGCGGTGGCGGGCACGCTCCACGCGCGCGTGGAGGTCGAGCTGCGCACCGAAGGCCGTACCGCGGTCCTCCGGGTGCGCGACACGGGACCCGGGGTTCCGGCGGAGCAGCACGAGGTGATCTTCACGGACGGGTGGTCCACCAAGGAGCCGCCCGCCCACCGCAGGCGCGGAATCGGCCTCTCCCTGGTGCGCAAGCTGGCCGAGCGACAGGGAGGCAGCGCCACGGTGCGTCAGGCGAACGGCGGCGGCGCGGAGTTCACCGTCGTGCTGCCTGAGGCGCTGGCCGAGCCGGCGCCGTCGCGTCTCCCCACCGACACGCCCGTCAAGGAGGAGTCCCGATGATCGAGGTCCTGGTCGTGGACGACGACACCAGGGTCGCGCATGTCAACGCCGCCTACGTCGAGAAGGTGCCGGGGTTCCACGTCGCCGGCGAGGCGCACAGCGCGGCCGAGGCGCTGCGTCAGCTGGAGGCTCTGCCCCGGCTGGACCTGGTCCTCATGGACCACTACCTGCCCGACGAGACAGGCCTGACGGTCGTCCAGGAGATGCGCCGGCGCGGCCACCAGACCGATGTGATCATGGTGACGGCGGCCCGGGACGTGACGACCGTGCAGGCCGCCATGCGGCACGGTGCCCTGCAGTACCTGGTGAAACCGTTCGCCTTCGCGGGGCTGCGCGCCAAGCTGGAGGCCTACGCGGAGCTGCGCCGCACGCTCGACGGCGGCGGCGAGGCGGAACAGGCCGAGGTCGACCGCATCTTCGGCGCCCTGTCCGCGCCCGCGGAGCCGGGGCTGCCCAAGGGGCACTCCCCCACGACCGCCGAACTGGTCCGCAGCTGCCTGATGAACGCCGAAGGCCCGCTGTCGGCCCAGGAGATCGCCGACCGGACCGGCGTGAGCCGGCAGACCGCCCAGCGCTATCTGAAGCTCCTGGAGCGCACGGGACGGGCCCGGCTCACTCTGAAGTACGGCGACGCGGGCCGCCCTGAACACCGTTACGTGTGGGCGACCCGCGCCTGAGGGCACAGCCGGGTGGGGGCGGGGGAAGTGGCCATGCCCCCCTTACATACGGATTCAGCCCGCGGCCTTCTCCACGAACTCGGTGGTGAAGGTCTTGCTCAGGTCCACCTTGGTGTTCTTGAGGTTGGGGTTGAACGCCTTGAGCACCTTCTCAACTGTTGCGGGACCCTCCGCGGGCATCACACCGTCCTTGGTGAACATGGGCAGGGTGCTCTTGATGGCCTCTGTATAGAGCGTCTTGTTGCCCTGCGAGTAGTCGGCGGGCATCCTGGCGGCGATCTCGGAAGCACTGTGTGTGGACATCCACTTGAGCGTCTTGACGAGTGCATTGGCCAACTTCTGGACCGTGTCCTTGTGACCGTTGACCCAGTCCGTCTGCATGTACAGGCTTGACGACGGGTAGGGGCCGCCGAGCGCCTTCTTCGATCCATCCGGCGTCCGCATGTCCAGGAGGACCTTGCCCGCCTTCTTGTCCAGGATCGTCGCGACGGTCGGGTCGGTCGTCATGCCGCCGTCGATGGAGCCCTGCTGGAGCGCCGAGATGAAGGTCGGGCCCGCGCCGACGGCGACCGGCGTGAACTCGCTGACCTTCACGCCGTTCTTGACGGCGAGGTACTTGGTCAGGAAGTCGGTGGAGGAGCCGAGGCCGGTGACGCCGAGCTTCTTGCCCTTGAAGTCCTTCGGCGAGGTGATGTCGCCCGCCGCCTTGTTGGAGACGATCTCCACCTCGCCGGGTGCCTGCGCGAACTGCACCACGGACTCCACGGACTTGCCCTTGGTCTGCAGGTCGAGAGTGTGGTCGTAGAAGCCGACGGCCCCCTGGACCTGCCCGGAGACGAGCGCGGTCTCGGCCTGGACGCCGGCCGGTTCGCTCAGCAGCTCCACGTCGAGTCCCTCGGCGTCGAAGTAGCCGAGCCGCTGGGTGAGCATCGCCGGCAGGTAGATGACCTTGTCGAGACCGCCGACCATGATCTTGACTTTCGTACCCTTGCCGTCACCCTTGCCGCCGGAGCCGGTGGCGGTGGTGGACGCGGCGTCGTCGGCGCAGGCGGTGAGGGAGGAGAGGGCGAGCAGGCCGGCTGCGGCCAGGGACGAGTAGCTGGCGGACTTGCGCATGGCGGTTCACGTCCTTGTGAGAGGGCGGTGCGGGGAAAGGGGATTGGGGGTTCAGCTGTCGGAACTCGACGGCTTCCACCGGAAGATGCGGCGCTCGGCGAAGGTCAGCAGGCCTTCGGCGGCGAGTGCGACGCCCGCGAGGATGACCATCGCGGCGTACACGCCCGCGGTGTTGAAGGTCCCCTGCGATTGTGCGATCAGCAGGCCTACGCCCTTGGTCGCGCCGATGTACTCGCCGACGATGGCGCCGATGAGGGCGAAACCGAAGCTGACGTGGAGGCTGGTGAAGATCCACGAGGTGGCGGACGGGACGACCACCTGAAGCGTCACCCTGCGGTCACTGGCGCCGAGGATCCGGGCGTTGGCGACGAGGTTGCGGTCGACCTCGCGGGCCCCCTGGAAGGCGTTGAAGAAGACCGGGAAGAAGACCAGAACGACCGCCGACGCCACCTTGGACGCGGGCCCCAGCCCGAACCAGATCACGAAGATCGGGGCAAGGACGATCCTGGGTATGGAGTTGAGCACCTTGATGTATGGACCAAGGACATCGGCGAGAAAGGTGATCCGCCCGAGCGTGATGCCGAACACGACACCGGCGATCACGCCGAAGACCCAGCCGAGCAGGGCCTCGTACAGCGTGTACCAGATCTGTTCGCCCAGGGAGCCGATGGCGGTCCCGTGCGTCACCCAGGTGTAGATCTGGTCCCAGACCTTCGAGGGCATCGAGAAGTTGAACGGATCGATGGCCTTGGCCCGGGAGAGCGCCTCCCACAGACCGAGGACGGCCACCAGCAGGACCACACGCGCTGCAGTGACGACGATCTTTCGTCTGCGGGCGGCACGCGCGCGTGAGGAGGCGCGGTCCGTCTTGTTGCCGATCTCGGCCGCGGCGGGCGCGACCTGTGCCTCGGGCATGACGTCAGGCGACATGCGCGGCACCCCGCTCCCGGGTGATGCGGACCTCTTCGCCGAGGGACTCCCAGATCTCGCGGTAGATCTCGATGAACCGCGGCTCCAGCCGCACCGACTCGACCTTGCGGGGCCGCGGCAGATCGATGTCGAAGACCTGCTTCACGGTGGCGGGTCCCGCGGTCATCACCACGACCCTGTCCGCGAGCGCGATGGACTCCTCGAGGTCATGGGTGACGAAGACGACGGAGGCGCCCGTGCCCTCCCACAGCTCCAGCAGTTCGTCCGACATCAGCGCCCGGGTCTGCACGTCGAGCGCCGAGAACGGCTCGTCCATCAGCAGGATCTCGGGGTCGTTGACGAAGGTCGCGGCGAGCGCCACCCGCTTGCGCTGGCCGCCGGAGAGCTGGTGCGGATAGCGGTCCTCGAAGGCCGCCAGCCCGACCCGGGCCAGCCACTCACGGGACCTCTGCCTGGCCTCCGGCTTGGGAACGCCGCGAAAGCGCGGGCCCGCCATGACGTTGGACAGCACGGTGCGCCAGGGGAAGGTGGCGTCCTGCTGGAACACGAAGCCGACCTTGTCGCCGACTCCGCGAACCGGGTCCCCGGCGACCAGGACGTCCCCCTCGGTGGGCTCCTCCAACCCGCTGACCAGCGTCAACGTAGTCGACTTGCCGCAGCCGGTCGGGCCCACGACGGCCACGAACTCCCCACGCCCGACGGTGAGGTCCAGTTCCCTGACGGCCGTGTGCAGGCCCCCTGACGGGGTCTTGAAGATCTTGCTCGCGCCCCGCAGCTGGATGGCGGGGCTGGTGTCTGCGCTCATGGCCGGGGACGGTAGATGTGGCCCGCGCCACGGCAGCAGTCTTCTGAGCGCATGCGGTTCTTTTGCTCGCAACAACCTGTTGTGCTCTTTTTGCTCGCGCTACAACAGCGGAGCCGAAACGCGGGCGTAACGCCCGCCAGGCCTTGACAGAAAGAGGCCCGATGATTGACGTCCTGGTCGTGGACGACGATTTCCGCGTCGCCGAGATCAACGCCAAGTACGTGGGGAAGGTTCCCGGCTTCCGGGTGGCCGCCCGCGCGCACAGTGCTGCGCAGGCGCTCGCCACCGTGCAGCGCGGAGGCGTCGACCTGGTGCTGCTCGACCACTACCTGCCCGACCAGACGGGCCTCGATCTCGTCCACCGCATGCGGGAGCAGGGTCACGGCACGGACGTCATCATGATCACCGCGGCCAGTGACGTGACGACCGTGCAGGCCGCGATGCGCCTCGGCGCGCTGCACTACCTGGTGAAACCGTTCACCTTCGCGGCCCTGCGCACCCGACTCGACTCCTACGCTGCGCTGCGCCGCACGGTCGACCGGGTCGGCGGCCGCGGCGTCGCCGGCCAGGAACAGGTCGACCGGATCTTCGCAGCGCTGCGCACCACCCCGCTACCGGCGTCACCGGGCCTGCCCAGCGGCCATTCGGAGCCGACGACCGACCTCATCTGCCGTGTCCTGCACCACGCCGACCGTCCGCTCTCCGCCCACGAGGTCGCCGCCGAGACCGGCCTGAGCCGCTCCACAGCCCAGCGCTACCTCCGCCACCTCGAACAGGCCGGCCGCCTCCGCCTTTCCCTCAGGTACGGCGACACGGGACGCCCGGAACACCGGTACGCCTGGGTGGCGCCGTAGCCCGGGGCCACGCTCCGCGGTACGACGGTGTGGGGGGCGCCCCCTACACCGCTCCTGCCCCGGTCAACGACCGCACCTCGGTTTCCGCGTGCTTGGCCTCGTCGGGGCTCTCGGACGAGGTGACCGTGCCGAGCCAGCCCGCGAGGAAGCCGAGCGGGATCGACATGATGCCGGGGTTCTGCAGCGGGAAGTACTGGAAGTCCAGGCCGGGGAAAAGGGATTCGGGGCTGCCCGACACCACCGGCGAGAGCACGACGAGCCCCAGTGCGGGGACCAGCCCTCCGTATACGGACCACACGGCACCGCGGGTGGTGAAGCCACTCCAGAACAGTGAGTAGAGCAGCACCGGGAGGTTCGCGGAGGCCGCCACCGCGAAGGCCAGGCCCACCAGGAAGGCGACGTTGAGGTCCCGGGCCAACAGCCCGAGGGCGATCGCGACCACGCCGATGCCCACCGAGGCGATGCGGGCGACGGTGACTTCGCTGCGGGGTCTGGCGCGGCTGCGCCGCAGGGACGCATACACGTCGTGGGCGACCGAGGCCGAGGAGGCGAGCGTGATCCCCGCGACCACGGCGAGGATGGTCGCGAAGGCGACGGCTGCGACAACGGCGAAGAGAACCGTTCCACCCGTGGACTCCGCTCCGCCTCCCAGGTCCAGGGCCAGCAGCGGAACCGCCGTGTTCCCAGCCGCGTTCGACTCGCGTACCGCCACCGGCCCCACCATCGCGGCCGCGGCGAAGCCGAGGACGATCGTCATCAGATAGAAGCCGCCGATCAGCCCGATCGACCACAGCACCGAGCGCCTGGCGGCGCGGGCCGTCGGCACGGTGTAGAAGCGGGAAAGGATGTGCGGCAGCCCTGCCGTGCCCAGCACCAGAGCGAGCCCCAGGCTGATGAAGTCGAGGCGGGCCGTCCAGTCCCCCCCGTACTTCAGCCCCGGGGCCAGGAACGCGCGGCCGTGGCCGCTGCGCGCGGCCGCTGTCAGCAGCAGACGGTCGAAGTCGCCGTGGAACCGCAGCAGGACGAGCACGGTCAGAACGACCGTGCCGGCCAGCAGCAGGACCGCCTTGACGATCTGGATCCAGGTGGTGGCCCGCATCCCGCCCAACGAGACGTAGATCACCATCAGCGCGCCGACGCCGATGACGGTCCAGGCCCGTGCCGCCGCGCCGGTCCCGCCGAGCAGCAGGGAGACCAGACTGCCCGCACCCACCATCTGCGCCACCAGATACAGAACGGACACGGTGACCGAGGAAGTTCCCGCGGCGATCCGCACCGGCCGCTCCCGCATCCGCGCAGCGACGACGTCGGCCAGCGTGAACCGCCCGCAGTTGCGCACCAGTTCGGCGACCAGGAACAGCACCAGCAGCCAGGCCACGAGGAAGCCCACCACGTACAGCATCCCGTCGTAGCCGTACAGCGCGATGAGACCGGTGACGCCGAGGAAGGACGCGGCCGACATGTAGTCGCCCGCGATGGCAAAACCATTCTCCAGAGGGGAGAAGAGCCGCCCTCCGGCATAGAACTCCTCCGCCGAGCCGCGCCGGTTGCGACTCACCCACGTCGTGATCGCCAAGGTGACGGCGACGAACGCGCTGAACAGGAAGAACGCCAGCGTCTGGTGATGCCCCGTCACGACGCTCCACCCCCGACCGAGCGGGTGAGCTCCTGCGTGTCCCAGCGCAGTTCGAGCGCGGCACGGTCCCTGCGCAGCCGGGCATGCCGGGCGTAGGCCCAGGCCAGGAGGAAAGTCGTCAGGAACTGTCCGAGTCCCGCGAGCATCGCCACGTTCACCGCGCCTGCGACCGGCCGCGCCATCAGCCCGGGCGCGGTGGTGGCCGTCACGACATAACCGACGTACCAGACGAGAAAGACAGCGACACCCGGCACCACGAACCGCCGATAGCGGCTGCGCACCTCCTGGAACGCCGCGCTCCGCTGCACCTCCAGATAGACCTCGGCCGCAGCGATCGCCCGCTCCTCGCCGGCTCCGCGCGCGGGGTCGCCGACGGGTGCCGGCCCGGCCGCGCCTTCCGTCTCACCCCAGCCGGACGCGAGCGCTTCGTACCACGGGTCGTCGTACCGCATGCGCCCGGGCCCCTCGGCCGGTCGCGGCACATTCCCCTCACGGTGCTCGGCGGAACTGTTGACACGACCGTCCCCTCCGCGAGGACGACTGTTGCTTGACTGCATGCCCAAGGATGGACAGAACGGGAAGATCCCCGACTTCTCTTCCCCGCCCTCTTCACCCCATCAGGTGACTCAACCCGCTGGTGGACGGGCGATTCCCTTCGCGTAGGCGTAACGCACCGCCTGCGCACGGTCCTTGAGGCCCGTCTTGGTGAAGATGTTGTTGACATGGGTCTTCACGGTCGCCGTCGACACGTGCAGCTTGCGGCCGATCTCCGTGTTGTTGAGCCCTTCGGAGATCAGCACCAGCACCTCGATCTCCCGGGCGGTGAGCCCGTCGGGCGGCTCGGTCGGGGCCGTCGGCCGCGACTCGGGCTCCGACAGGCGCTCCAGGAGCCGCCGTTGGATGCTCGGCGACAACCCCGCGTCCCCGGACAGCACACTCTGCACGGCCCGTACGATCTCGTCCCCTCCCGCGTCCTTGGTGAGATAGCCACGTGCCCCCGCGCGCAGTGCCGGGAACAGCGACTCGTCGTCGGCGAAGGTGGTCAGCACCACGACCTGTGTCCCCGGATGCCGTGTGCGGATGCGGCGAGTGGCCTCCACGCCGTCGCAGCGCGGCATGCGCAGGTCCATCAGCACCACGTCCGGGGCGAGTTCGGCGACCAGCTCGACCGCCTCCTCACCGTCGCCCGCGGCACCGACCACCTCGATTCCGGGCAGCAGTCCCAACAGCATGACGATGCCCTCACGGACGACGGTCTGGTCGTCGGCGACCACCACGCGCGCGGGCCTCGTCTCCTCCCCTTCCGTCATACGGGCACCTTCAGCGTCACCACGAACCCCTCCTCGTCCGGCCCGGCGTCCAGCGAGCCGCCCAGCAGCTCCGCGCGCTCGCGCATGCCGAGCAGACCGTACCCGGCGCCCGCCCCGGCCAGCTCGCCCGGTGGCCCACCCGAATCCCTTACGTCCAGAGTCACTTGGTGGTCGGCGTACTCCAGCCGTACCCGCACCTTGGCTCCCGGCGCGTGCTTGCGGACGTTCGTCAGAGCCTCCTGGGCGACCCTGCGCACCGCCTGGGACGCCTCCGCGGGCAGCGGTCTGCGCTCACCCGTAATGGTGACCTCGGCGCCGGCCGTGGCCCCGGTGAGCTGTGCCAGGAAGTCCTCCAGCGGGGTCATTTCACCGCGCAGCGCGGAGAGCGCCTGCCGCGTCTCGTCGAGACCGTCCCGGGCCATACCCCGGGCCGCCACCACTCGCTCCAGGATCTGCTGCCGGTCGGCCCCTCGCTCGATCAGCAGGCGGGCCGCCTCCAGGTGGACGAGTTGCGCCGAGAGACTGTGCGCCAGGACGTCGTGGATCTCCCGGGCGATCCTGGCCCGCTCCGCCAGCGCAGCCGACTCCGCCTCGGCCGCCCGGGCGGCCCGCTCCTGGGCCAGCAGCCGCTGGGCGTTGCCACGAGCCTCGGCGTCGAGCCTCAGGACGTAACCCGCGAGGGCCAGACCCGCCGTCGTGGCCGCCGTGGTCAGCCACACGTCGTTGGTCACCGCGGCGTAGGACGAGAGAGCCACGGACGCCGTCGGCAGGGCGACCGCCAGGGGCAGCCGTTCCAGCGCGGTGACCGCGCAGCCGCACCACAGGAGGAGCGCCGGTGTCCTGAAGCCCTCGGTCTGCGCCACGACGGCCAGGCCCAGCAGCAGGAGCAGGATGCCCAGCGAAGCCCACAGCCTGTGCTGGAGCGTGGTCCGGTACAGCGCCCAGGCGAGCACTCCGGCCACGATCACACCGACGCCTCCGCCGACCGTCACCCAGCCGTGGATGTGACGGTCGCTGAACGCGCTCCACAGCAGGATGCCGAGTGCGAAGAGCCGCACGGTCCACGCGAGCATCCGCCGAGGCCGCGACATGCCTGTCCGTCCGAGCGCCTCGGGTGAGGGCCAGCGCATCCAGCCGTCCCGGGTCACACACGCTCCTTCCACGCGGGGCGGACGGCGTGGTCACCGTACGCCGGGGCCGGACCGGTCTCCGGAGCGACGGACTGCGCCCGCCAGACCAGGATCCCGCCACGGACCAGCAGAGTGGCCGCGAGTGCGACGAGCAGAGCGGCGTTGTCCTGGTGGACCCCGAGCGCCGCACCCAGCGCGAAGAGGCCGACACGCAGGGCTATGCCGATGATCCAGACGGTCACGCTCGCCTTGGTGCTCTTGCTCCACACCGCGCCGTCCGGCTCGGCCCACACGCGGGTGGTCCAGGCCCAACCGGCTCCCGTGGCGAGGCCTATGAGCAGTTCGACGCCGAGCAGGACGATCGACTCAGTGTGGTGGTGGGTGTCCAGGATGCCGGGCTCGCGCAGCGCGACGACGGCGAGGATCGCGGGGACGAGCCACCAGCGCCTGCCGGTGCCGATCTGCTGCGCCCGGAACTGCCGGACGACCACCAGGACGACCACGGCCGCGATCATCAGCGCGTTGACGAGCCCGGACATCTGAGCCTCCGTGAGCGGGAAGGAAGTGTCGTCGGCGAGTGCTGTCGACGCCTTCGACGCTACGGAAATTCGCAGGTCAGCAAATCGGACCGAGGGTGGAAAGCGGGTGGATCCGCGAACCGCCCCAGCCTCCACCCACGGGTGGAGAACAGCGGTGCGGCGAGGCCCGGAACCCGCCTGGCTGAAGCTCCCTCGGTCGGCCCCGTCCGGCCGAGGGCCCGTACACACTCTCCTCGGGCGGCCCGGCGGGCCGCCCAGTGGGACTCGAGGCGCCACGGCGCGCCGGACGGGGGGGCCGGGGAAAGCCCGTGCCCGACGGGCACGCATGATCCGCGCGGACGCTGACCCGGATTCCGAGCCGGATGCCCCGGCCGCGGACCGACACCTCCAACCCGACCCGCCCGAAGCGGACCGCCCCGGCATTCGCCCCGCCGCGAGTGCCGCCCAGCCGGCCCCGAGCGAGCCCGGCGCAGCGGCTCACGCGTCGATACGGGACCTGTCCAGGGTCGCCGCCGAGCCGGAGATGAACTCCTTGCGGGGAGCCACGTCGTTGCCCATCAGCAGGTCGAAGACCTGTTCGGCCGAGTCCAGATCGGAGAGGTTGATCCGACGCAGGGTGCGGTGGCGCGGGTCCATCGTCGTCTCGGCCAGCTGGTCGGCGTCCATCTCGCCGAGACCCTTGTAGCGCTGGATGGAGTCCTTGTACCGGATGCCCTTGCTCTGGAACTCGAGAAGCTTCTCGCGCAACTCGCGGTCCGAGTAGGTGTAGACGTACTTGTCCTGCCCCTTCTTCGGCTGGACGATCTCGATGCGGTGCAGCGGCGGCACCGCGGCGAAGACTCGGCCGGCTTCCACCATGGGCCGCATGTAGCGGTGGAACAGCGTCAGCAGCAGAGTCCGGATGTGCGAGCCGTCGACGTCGGCGTCGGTCATCATGATGATCTTGCCGTAGCGGGCCGCGTCGATGTCGAAGGTCCGCCCCGAGCCCGCCCCTATGACCTGGATGATCGCACCGCACTCGGCGTTCTTGAGCATGTCGGTCACGGACGACTTCTGGACGTTGAGGATCTTGCCGCGGATCGGCAGCAGTGCCTGGAACTCGGAGTTGCGAGCGAGTTTGGCGGTACCGAGCGCGGAGTCTCCCTCGACGATGAACAGCTCGCTGCGGTCCACGTCGTCGCTGCGGCAGTCGGCGAGCTTCGCCGGAAGTGACGAGGACTCCAGGGCCGTCTTCCGACGCTGGGCGTCCTTGTGCTGGCGGGCCGCGATGCGTGTACGGGCGGCGGCGACGGCCTTCTCCATCACGACCCGGGCCTGGGCCGCGGCGTCGCGCTTGGTGGAGGTCAGGAAGGCCTTGAGCTCCCTGGTGATCACGGTGTTCACGATGCGGCGGGCCGCCGAGGTGCCGAGGACCTCCTTGGTCTGCCCCTCGAACTGGGGCTCGGCCAGTCGGACGGTGACGACGGCGGTGAGGCCCTCCAGGGCGTCGTCCTTGACGATGTCGTCCTCGGCGACGCGCAGCAGCTTCTTGGCCCGCAGCACCTCGTTGAGCGTGCTGGTGACGGCCGTCTCGAAGCCCGCGACATGGGTACCGCCCTTGGGGGTGGCGATGATGTTCACGAACGACTTGAGGGTTGTGTCGTACCCGGTGCCCCACCGCATGGCGACGTCGACGTCGAGCTCACGGGTGACCTGGGTGGGGGTCATCTGGCCGTGCTCGTCCAGGACCGGGACCGTCTCCTTGAAGGTGCCCTGGCCGGAGAAGCGGAGGACGTCGCAGACCGGCTTGTCGCTCGCCAGGTACTCGCAGAACTCGCTGATGCCGCCGTCGAAGCGGAAGGACTCCTCGCCCTTGCTTCCGCCCTCGCCGAGGCCGAACTCGTCGCGGACCAGGATGGTCAGGCCCGGCACCAGGAAGGCCGTCTGGCGGGCGCGCTGGTGGAGGTTCTCCAGGGAGAGCTTGGCGTCCTTGAGGAAGATCTGGCGATCGGCCCAGTAACGCACGCGCGTGCCGCTGCGGGTCCTGGGGATCTTCTTGGCCTTGCGCAGGCCGCTGGCCGCCTCGAACCGGGCGTCCGGACCGGCCCCCGCGAAGGCGCCGGGCACACCGCGGCGGAAGCTGATCGCGTGCGTGTGCCCGCCACGGTCCACCTCGACGTCCAGGCGGGCCGACAGGGCGTTCACCACAGAGGCACCGACGCCGTGCAGACCGCCGGAGGCGGCGTAGGAGCCGCCTCCGAACTTGCCGCCGGCGTGCAGCTTGGTCATGACGACCTCGACGCCGGACAGGCCGGTCTTGGGCTCGACGTCGACCGGGATGCCCCGGCCGTTGTCCTGCACCTCCACCGAGCCGTCCTCGTGGAGGATCACCTCGATGTGGTCGCAGTAGCCTCCGAGGGCCTCGTCGACCGAGTTGTCGATGATCTCCCACAGGCAGTGCATCAGACCGCGGCTGTCGGTCGATCCGATGTACATGCCCGGACGCTTGCGCACGGCTTCGAGCCCCTCGAGGACGAGCAGGTGCCGCGCGGTGTAGTTGGAACCGTCCCGCTCTGCTCCTGCCAGCAGAGCCGTGGACGACACGGACGTTTCGGCGGTCACGCGGTTCGCTCCTCGCTGAATTTCAGGTGAGGCCCTTGTGGGTAAGGGCGCGGCCTCTGTTGCCGTGAAGAGGGTACCGAGGCCTGGTAGAGCCGTTGTAGCGCCACCCTTCGTCGGAACACAGGGTAGTCCAGGCTCGTATGCATGTTCGATCCCTCGATGGAGTGAAGCACATATCACGTTCCCTTCGGGGCATGAACCATTTAGGCTCCGGGCACGTCCTCAAGAACAACCGGCAAGCCAGCCGGGAGGACTGACATCGAACGACAGCGCGAACCCGTACGACACACAGACACGCAATACGGCACATTCGCCGCCAACCGGCAACAGACAGCCGGACTCGAAAGATTTTTTCGAGAAGAAGCCCCGGGCGGGAACGTTTTAGGGCTGGTTGGATGTTGACCCTGGTACGACAGCTCGTCGAGCTAGAGAAGAGGCGACGTGACTACTGTTCTGACCCCCGCGAGCCCGCTGACGGCCGCCGATCGCTGCGACCGTTGCGGTGCGCAGGCCTACGTTCGCGTTGTCCTGCTCAGCGGCGGAGAACTGCTCTTCTGCGCCCACCACGGACGCAAGTTCGAGCCGGAACTCAAGAAGATCGCCGCTGAGATACAGGACGAGACGGAGCGGCTGACGTCCGTTCCGGCAGCTGCGTCCGACGAAGAGCGCTGACACCTCGCGTCTACGACGAGCCAGCACCGGCACAGGCCGGTTGTACGGGCGGCGCGGCCCTGTTTCCCAGGGACCGCGCCGCCCGCTCTTCGTTCCCGGCCGACGCCGAAGGACCGCGCCAGACCGGCCTCGGCGGCTCTCAGCCCCTACTGAGGCCCACCCGCAGCCCCAACCGTTCGTACGACCTCGGACACGCGCGTGTAGACGCCCGGACTGCCCGCACGGCCACAGCCACTCCCCCAGGACACGAGTCCGATCAGTTTCCCCTGGGCGACGAGAGGCCCGCCGCTGTCACCCTGACAGGCGTCGTGCCCGCCCTCCGTCTCCCCGGCGCACAGCATGCTGCCGGCGACATAGGCGCCCTCGGCACTGCCCGGGTAGGCACGTTGGCACTGGGCGTCGGGCAGTACGCGCACGGGGGCGGCGCGCAGAGTGTGTGCGTAGTCGCCGCCACCGGTCAGGTCACCCCATCCGTAGACCGTGGCACTGGTCCCGGGTGCGTAGCCGGGATCGCCGGCGCCCGCCATCGCGATCGGCGCGTTCTGCGGCAGCGGCTCGGCGAGGGTGAGGACGGCGAAGTCCCCGGCGTTGGTGCGGCTGTCGTAGGCGGGGTTCACCAGCACCTCGCGCACTCCGATCTCCGAACCGCGGTCCGAGAGCAGGTCGGTGCGACCCGTGATGACCTTCAGGTCGCGCATCTGGTTCGCAGGTGCCCCCAGGACCTCCTCGCCCATGCAGTGCGCCGCGGTGAGCACGGTCGAGCGACCGATGGCCACCCCGCCGCAGAACTGACCGGCCCGGGTACCCCCGAACCGGTCACGGCTGGACAGCGCAACCGTCCAGGGACTCTGCGAGATGTCGACCGGGTAGCCGCCGACGACCGCGGCGGCGGGCGCCGGAGCCGCGGACAGCAGCGGTATGGCAGTCATGGTGGCCGCGAGGACGAGCGGCCTGGCCAGCGACCGGACAATGGGACGACGCATGCGCGCTCCTCACACTGGGGTGATCATTGGAAACCCAGAGTGCTCCAGCGCGCGACGCCCCGCACCCGCGACGGAACGACGAGGCCCGGCTCCCCGAGGGGAACCGGGCCTTGGGCGTCGTAGGACCGCGCCCTAGTCGAGGTAGTCGCGCAGTACCTGCGAGCGCGACGGGTGGCGCAGCTTCGACATGGTCTTGGACTCGATCTGGCGGATGCGCTCACGCGTGACGCCGTAGACCTTGCCGATCTCGTCGAGGGTCTTCGGCTGACCGTCGGTGAGACCGAAGCGCATGGAGACGACGCCCGCCTCGCGCTCGGACAGGGTGTCCAGGACGGAGTGCAGCTGCTCCTGCAGGAGCGTGAAGCTGACCGCGTCCGCCGGGACGACGGCCTCGGAGTCCTCGATGAGGTCACCGAACTCGCTGTCGCCGTCCTCGCCCAGCGGGGTGTGCAGGGAGATGGGCTCGCGGCCGTACTTCTGGACCTCGATGACCTTTTCCGGGGTCATGTCGAGCTCCTTGGCCAGCTCCTCCGGGGTGGGCTCGCGGCCCAGGTCCTGGAGCATCTGGCGCTGCACTCGCGCGAGCTTGTTGATGACCTCGACCATGTGCACCGGGATGCGGATGGTGCGGGCCTGGTCGGCCATGGCGCGGGTGATCGCCTGACGGATCCACCAGGTGGCGTACGTGGAGAACTTGTAGCCCTTGGTGTAGTCGAACTTCTCGACCGCGCGGATCAGACCGAGGTTGCCCTCCTGGATGAGGTCCAGGAAGAGCATGCCGCGGCCGGTGTAGCGCTTGGCCAGGGAGACCACCAGACGGAGGTTGGCCTCCAGGAGGTGGTTCTTGGCGCGGCGGCCGTCCTCGGCGATGATCTCCAGCTCACGCTTGAGCTTCGGGGCCAGCTTGTCGGCGTTGGCCAGCTTGTCCTCGGCGAACAGGCCCGCCTCGATGCGCTTGGCGAGCTCGACCTCCTGCTCGGCGTTGAGCAGGGGGACCTTGCCGATCTGCTTGAGGTAGTCCTTGACCGGGTCGGCGGTGGCACCCGCCGCGGCGACCTGCTGGGCCGGGGCGTCGTCCTCGTCCTCGTCGGAGAGCACGAAGCCCGCGCTCTCGGCGCCCTCGGGCTCGTCGCCGGCCTTGGGGGCGTCCTCGAGAACCTCTTCCTCGAGGATCTCCGCGTCGTCCTTCTTGGCGCTGGTCTTCTTGGCCGCCGGGGCCTTCTTGGCGACCGTCTTCTTCACAGCCGTCGTCGCCTTCTTGGCGGCCGTCTTCTTGGCAGCGGCCTTCGGGGCGTCGTCCTCGACCGGCGAGGTCTCGACGGCGGGCGCCGCCGGAGTGGCGGTCGCGGTGGCCGGCTTGGCGGTCGCCGTCTTGGCCGCGACCGTCTTGGTGGCGGTGCGCTTGGCCGGACTCTTCGCTGCGACGCTCTTTCGGGTGCGCTTGGGCTCCGCGGCACTGACCATCAGCGTCACACCCTCTTCCTCGAGGATCTGGTTGAGGCTGCGCAGTACGTTCTTCCACTGAGTGGCCGGAATCTGGTCAGCTTCGAAGGCCCGACGCACATCGTCGCCGGCGATCTGCCCCTCAGCCTTTCCCCGCTCGATAAGAGCCATGACAGAGACGGACTCGGCGATCTCCGGCGGGAGCGTACGGGATGTGCTGGCCGACACGAACAACCTCTCGGAACGTTGGAAAACGGCTTCCGGCCCCGTCCAGGAAGGACAGGAGCCGACCACCGGCCGTGGGGATGGGCCGACGGTGCGGGCGGGGGCCGGGAAGATGCACAGCGCCGCGAACGGCGTCCGTATTCCCTCCTCGGCTGTCACCTCTTAGGTCATCGCATAGTTCCCACGAGCGTTACGCCCAATCTGCGTGGCCCGAGTCACATCTCGTAAGCGCTCAAAAAGGTCATACGCGGGCATAGGAGATCACATATACCCCGATCAGGGCCGCCCACCCTCCCCCACCCCTCGCGCCGTCGGACCCCACACGATCCCGGAGATCCTGCGGGGTCCGACGGGAGCGGCTCGACGGCCGGGCGAGACCACAGGGGGGAAGGAGATCACGGCCGCGCCACCTGCGGTCAGTGCTCGCGCGGCGCCGGCACGACCCGCTCCACCTCGGGGTGGACGGTGAGCAGTTGACGCATGGCCGTCTCGGCCGCGGCTCCGTCGCCCGCGGCGAGGGCGTCGGCGATCCTGCCGTGGTACGCCAGCGACGTCTCGTTGGGCCGGTCGCAGCCCGCGACAGGGCCGCCGGAGACCTGCAGGGCGGCCGACACGATCCCGGAGAGATGCTCCAGCATGCGGTTGCCGGCGACCTGGATCAGCAGCGAGTGGAACTCCGCGTCGGCGCGGGAGAAGGTGAGCGCGTCACCCTGCCCCATGGCGTGCCCCATGATCTCGACCATGTCGACGAGGCGCTGCTGGACGTCCTCGCGCCCGTGCCCGGCGGCGAGGCGGGCTGCGAGCGGCTCGATGGTCCAGCGCAGCTCGCTCAGCTCGCGGCGCTGGTCGTCGCGCTGCGGCCCGAAGGCCCGCCACTCGATGATGTCCGGGTCCAGGAGGTTCCAGTCACTGACGGGACGCACGCGTGTGCCGACGTTCGGACGGGCACTGACCAGACCCTTGGCCTCCAGGACCCGGAGCGACTCGCGAACGACGGTGCGGGAGACCTCGAAGCGCTGGCCGATCTCCTCGGGCACCAGCGGGCGGTCGGCACCCAGGTCGCCGGAGACGATCATCTGCCCCAGCTGCTGGACGAGTTGGCCGTGCAGCCCGCGCCCGCGGCTGCCCGCGGCACGCCGGCCCACGCGGCCCAGCTCCGGGTCCCCGCCCTCCCAGACGGGGGCTCCGACACGGTCGGCGACATGCGCCTCGGCGTAGGGGTAGCGGTCGAGTTCGCCCGGGCCGGCGAGGCCGGAGTCGGCGGAGCGGGCGGCGGTCATCATGGTGTGCGCAAGGGTACTCACGTATCCTTTGTCGGCGCTGTCTCCAACTCCCTTGAGGTCTTTGGTGAAAAGCACACGAAAGGGTGATCGATCACCCCGTCGCAATTGACGCCTTATCGGAAAGAAATGGGCTTTCCCCGAGGAGTTGTGCGCAGGGTGTGACGAAAGCGTACGGACGGTCGTCATCGGACCCTGCTGCGCACGGTCGTGAGGAGATACGCGCAGAGCAGCCCGGTCAGCGACAACGTCAGGGCGCCGCCCACGGGTTGGGCGATCACGCGGGCCACACCGTACAGATAGCGCTCTCCCCCGAAGGGCCACTGCAGCAGCAGCGTCTCCCGGAGCCGCAGCGGGAACCCGGCCGCGGACCGCACGGATGATCCCGCGAAGGCCTTCTGTACGAGCGGCACGACGACGACCGGTACGGCTACCACGGCCGCGAGTCCCGCGGTGCTGGACCTGAAGACGCCGGCCGCCAGCACTCCGGCCCAGGCGCACCCGACGACGAGGCCGATCCAACTCGCACCCAGCAAGACCCAGTCGGCGGGAACTTCCGCGAGCTCCCGGCCGTAGACGAGGTAGAGCACCTCGGCGTCGCAGCCGATCGTGAGGAGGGCCAGGGTCAGCGCGGTGGCCGTGGCGACGAGGAGCTTCGCGACGAGCAGCCCCAGCCGGCGGGGCACGGTGCCGCGGTCCGCCGCCAGCGCGGGGTGGCGGAACTCGTCGCCGAAGGCCAGTGCCCCGAGCAGGCCCGCACCGAGCGCGGCGGGCGGCAACGGCAACTGCCACGGCCAGGCGGCCAGCAGCCGGGACTGCGGGGTGTGCCCGAATTGGGCGAGGACCACGGCGGCGAGGGCGGACACGACGACCACGACACCCGTCGTGATGAACCCCGTGCCGATCCCAGTGGCACGGCGCATCTCGTAGCGCAGGGGGCGCAGGGGGCTGGCGGCGGTGCGGACGGAGATGGGGGGCGGGAGTGGGGAGAGGGGGTCGTGCGCGTGGGTTTCGGCCCGTCGACGGGGCGCCTGGGCCGGTCCGGGCTCGGGCGTGTCGGCGGAATGCGGGGCCGCGGGGTCCTGGCGCGCATCGGCCGCTGTCGGCCGATGCGCCACGGCTTCGGCCCGGGCGGTCGCCGTTGCCGGGTGCGGATCTGTCGGCGGTCGTGGATCGTCGGTGGTGCACGGCTCGGTCTCCGGCGAGGAGACACCGGGCCTCCGGCTCGAGTCGGCGGCATGCGAACCGGTTGACAGCTGCTGGGCCTCGGATGCCTCCAGCCGGACCTCGGGTACCGCCCCGGCCCCCGGCCCCATGTCCCCCAGCTCGTCCGCGAGTTGGTGGACCAGGATGCCGTGCCGGAACGCGGTCTCGCCGACGTCCGCACAGGTACTGCCGTACACGGAAAGCCGGTTCCCACCCTCGCGGACGACCTCCACGGAGCGCTGTGCGCTGCGTGCCTCCTTGGTGAGAAGGGCGGCGAGACGGGCGGCATGAGGGCTGCGGACGGCGACGCGGGGCCGGAGCCGCGTGCGGGCGAACTCGGCGGCGTCCTGGTCGGCGACGAGCCTGCCCTGCTCCAGGGTGACGACCCGGTCGGCGTTGCGGGCGGCCGTCTTGGGGTCGGCCGTCGCGACCAGGACCGTGCCACCCTGGGCGGCGTGCGCGCGGAGCATGCAGTGCAGCCAGTGTGCCTCGCGGGCGGAGAGACCGCGGGCGGGCTCGTCGAGCACGAGCGTGTGAGGGTCGGGCAGGAGGGCACAGGCCAGGCCGAGACGACGGTCCATGCCCCGCGAGAGGGTGCTGAGGCGCTCGTCGCGCAGACTGACGAGGCCCATCACCTCGAGGACCTCGTCGGCGCGGCCGACCGGGACGCCCGCGGCGGCGCACAGCATGCGGAGATGACCTCGGACCGTGCGGGCCGGGTGTCCCGGTACGTCGCCGAGGAGGACGCCGACTTCGCGCGACGGGTGGCCGATGCGGCGCAGCGGACGGCCTCTGAAGTAGGTGATGCCCCGCCCCTGTTGGAGTTCGAGCATGAGTCTGAGCGCCGTTGTCTTGCCCGCTCCCGGTGCGCCGAGCAACGCGGTGACATGGCCGGCGCGCGCCTCGAAGGAAACGTCGTCGACGGCGGGCGGAAGGTCCTTGCGGGGGTTGCTGGTCAGTCCGAAGGCCTGGATCACCCGCAGCAAGATAGCGCGCTATGTCCGTTTTTCCGGGCATAGCGAGGCCCGCAGCCGGGTGCTCGGAACCGCGTTCGCCCGTCGCTCCCGCTCGCCGATTCGCCGCCCGGGCATGCCCTCACACCTCGGGACGCAGCATCGGGGGGTTGAGCAGGGTGGCACCGCCGGCCCGGAACAGCTGGGCCGGGCGGCCGCCCTGGCGGGTGGTGGTACCGCCGGTCGGCACGAGAAAACCCGGGGTGCCCGTCACTTTGCGGTGGAAGTTGCGCGGGTCGAGCGCCACTCCCCACACCGCCTCGTAGACCCGGCGCAGCTCGCCGACGGTGAACTCGGTGGGGCAGAACGCCGTGGCGAGGGACGAGTACTCGATCTTGGAGCGGGCACGTTCCACACCGTCGGACAGGATCTGCGCGTGGTCGAAGGCGAGCGGCACCACCGGTTCTCCGTCACGGCCGTAACCGCCTTGCTGGAGCAGTTCCTCGACGGGCGCCCAGCGCGCGTTGCTGGCGTCACCGCCCGCTCGTGGTGCGGGCAGGTCGGGGGCGAGCGCCAGGTGGGCGACGCTGACGACCCGCATCCGGGGGTCCCGCTTGGGGTCACCGTAGGTGGCGAGCTGTTCGAGGTGGGCGCCGTTGTCCTGAGCGGGCACGGACGGGTCGTGGGCCCGCAGTCCGGTCTCCTCGGCCAGCTCACGCGCCGCGGCCTGTGCCAGGTCCTCGTCGGCCCGCACGAATCCGCCGGGAAGCGCCCAGCGCCCCTGAAACGGCGGTTCACCCCTGCGCACCGCGAGCGCGCACAGGGCATGGCGTCGCACGGTCAGCACGACAAGGTCCACGGTGACGGCGAACGGCGGAAAGGCTGACGGGTCGTAGGGCATGCGGCGATCATAGTCGTCTGCCTGACGATAAACACTCCCTTCGCGGGTCGCTTCGGTGACTGATCCACTTCGCTCCGGTATGCGCCGCACGATCTGCTCACGAGTGGTGTGCCGTGGTGCGTCGTGCGAGGTCACATTCCCAGTTGGAGTCCGTCGGCCGCCTCCTCCACCATGGCAGGCCCGAGGCGGCTGACCCGTACGGAGAAGGGGGCGCCGGCGACCCGCAGGCCCATCAGGACGATCTCCCCCAGCGGGGCGCCGCGCAGGGGACGCAGTGTGACCGTGCCGGCGGGCGCGTCGGGCCGGATTCCCGCGAGCACGGTCAGGAGCAGCACACCGGCTGCCGCCGCGGTGGCGGCCGGTCGGCAGGCCGCCAGGTGAGGGAGCGGGGCGCTGCCTTCGGAGCGCTGCTCCCCCGCGTACATCTCGGGCAGCCGGTGGCCGAAGGCGGCCACCGCGAGAAGGCCTTGCAGCAGCGAACCCGCCTCCTTCTCGTAGTCCGCCGCGGCAAGGCCCGCTACGGCCACGGCTGTCTCGTGGACTCGCACGGCGCCGCTCCGGTGCCCGAACGGGTTGTGTTCCGTCTCTTTCGAGCCCAGTCCGCGCAGGCCCCAGCCCGATCCATGGCCGGGCCGCCGAACAGTCTGGCGAGTTGTTCCGTCCGTACCTTGTCGAGCAGGCCGGGTGCGGTCTCGCCCCCGCCGAGCAGGCCGGTGTCGAGCAGATGGGCGGCGGCCGCACCCAAGTGCGGCACCGGGGTGCCGTCGCGGGCGAGCGCGGCCGCCGGACGGCCGCCGCCGAGGTCGTCGATCCAGAACTCCTCGCGGAACGCCCCGCGCAGTGCCTGGGCCCACTGCCGCAGCTCCGGTGCGCCCGGTCTTCCGCAGGCGTCGAGCAGATCCGCGCCGAGCAGCGCCGCCCGGTGGGCGTGGGCCTGCGTCTCACAGCGGGCGGGACCTCCGGGGTCCGGGTCGCGAAGTAGGTGCCGTCCCCCACGGTCCTCCGCAGCCAGGACAGACAACGCTCGGCGGCGGGCAGCAGTTCCTCCGTCTCCTGTTCGGGAAGCCCCCAGCGGCGGGCCTCCGCGAGGAGCACGGGGTAGAGCAGCGTGGCTTCCGTGGCCGTGCAGCCCGGCGGCAGATGGGGGCCCGCGTCCCGTCGCGGCCCGGGGATCATGCCGGACTTCCGCTCCGTTCCCGGGAGTTGGGCACGGGCGAGCGTACGCAGGGTGCCCGCGGCGAGCCGGGTGCCGAGGGCCAGTGTCATCCGGGCCGCCGCGAGCGCCTCGGCGGGGGCCGCTCCGCAGCGCCAGGGCGCGCCTGCGGCGAGCTGGATGTCGGAAGGGTGAGCGGGGTCGCGCAGTTGAAGGGCCTGGAGGTCCTGCACGCTGGTTCGCAGGAAAGGCTCGATCCTGGGATCGTCCCCTGACGTACGCGCGCCGACAAGCGGGCTGGTCGCCGCACGGCCCACGGCCCGCGCCGGCCCCGTACCGTCGGGGCGCACCCGCAACTCCACACTCCTGCTGCCGCCGGGGGGGCAGTTCGAACTCCCAGCGCAGCAGCCCCGCGGAGGCCAGCGCGTCGGCCGGCGGCGGGTTGGCGGTGACCGACGAGTTCCCTGCGGCGCAGGACCAGCGCAGGCCCGCATCGTGGACGGTGGCGGGCAGTTCGGGTCCTGCTCTGCCGGACGCGATCGCGCCCAGGTCCGCCAGGTCGGTACCGCGTGCGATCTCGACCGGGACCCGCAGGGGGCGTGGCGCCGCGCTGCGCAGCGTGATCCGCTCCGTGCCGTCAGCGTGGCGGAGGCGCTCCACGACGACGTCCGGGTCCGGGCCGGAGTGCGGGGAGACGCGCAGGACGCCCACGAAGCGTGCGCAGTCGGCCGCGGTCATCCGGGCCTGTACCGCCGACGGTTCACGCCCCGCCACGCGGAGCCGGCAACGGGAGAGCACACGCCTGCCTGCCCGGTAGAACCCCTCCAGTCCCTGGCCGGTCATCTGCCCGTGTTCCGCGGAGACGGCAAGGCCGGCAGGGGGACGCAGATCGTGACGTTGTGCGTCGACGGCAACTCGACGGGACGGCCGGATGCGGGGAGCGGGGGCGGAGCGGGGGCGCCTCGCGGCGGGGCGAAGGGGGGAGGTGGAGTTCGCTGCCTGCCCCGCGGCTGAGGTGCGGGGCGGCGTGAGTCGGTGGTCCGCGCGCCGGCGGAATCGTGGCTCGCGGGTCGACCGGGCGGCAGGTCCCGACCACCTGGCTCACCGGTCGACGACAACTGATCCACCGGTCGAGTGCTTGCGTCGTCCTGATCTGCGGACCGGCCGGAGAAGCAGCCCGACTCGGGCGCTCCACCGACGAGGCGTGGGAGGCCCCCCGACTGCGGCTTCTGTCCGGTGATCACAGCCGGGGGCTTCTCCTGTCCCGTGACCCCGGACGAAGGCCTCTCCTGCCCCTCGCCCACGGCGTTTGGCCTCCCCGGCCGCCTTTTTCCCGTCACCTCAGGCGAAGGCCTTTCCTGCCTGCTTGGCGCGGATGCAAGCCACTCCGGCCCACGGGGAGGCGGGTTGAATGGCTGGCTGCGCAAGGCGTCGTAGGCGAACGGCGGGGTCGGCTGAGGCATGTGGTGGCCTCTTCTGTGCTCGGTGCACCTCGGGCGTGTGGCGCCGGGTGGGGGGATCCGGACGGACGTGCGTGGTGGGCGGCGCGATCCGTTCGGGCGCTCCGCCGATGAGGTGAACGCAGTGGGACTCTTCCGGGTCACGCTCGCCGCCGGCCACACCGACCGAATGGCGGTGAGGGCGCCCGGCCGTACTGTGCCGCCGCCCGCGCGCAGCAACCCGCTCGACGTCCCGCCGAAGTGGACTCGCAGGACTCTCCCGGCCACTGCTCACGTTTGTGCCTCGGTGCCGTCGCCTCCGGGATGCATGCTTGCTGGACGGCTCTCCCGGTGGCGCGCGGACTCGTTCGCGGAGGCACGCGGGCGCGTGCCCTCCTTCCGTGCGGCGCTGGGGCGGCCGACGTCGGTCTTGGACGTCCGCGGGCGAGATGTACTCACCGTGCTCCGCCCACCGTCCGCCCTCGCAGCACGAGACCGGTTGCCGGCCGTGGCGCCGGTGCGGGAACGCCGTCGCGGACGCATGGCCTCCTCGCGAAGCGGAGTCGGCTCGCTTGCCTGGAGGGCCCTCGACGCGGCCGGCATCTCCTGGCTTCGGACCGCCCTCGACACGGCAGAGGCCTGCTGACCCTCGACCGCCCGCATCTCGGCAGAGGGCTCCTGACCCTCGGCCGTCCTCGGCGAGAGCGGCCTCTCCTTGGCCTCGACCGTCCCCGGCACAGGGGCGGCTTCCGCGGCATCCTCCCGCCCGCGGCCTCGGCGTTCCGCGCGCAGGCAGCGACGGATCGACTCCGGGTCCAGGTTCTCGTTGCAGGCCTGGTGCAGCAGACGGGCGAAGAGATAGTCGGGGTCCGCTCCGAGCGCCATGGCGAGGGCCTCCCGGGCTTCCAGGTCGTCGCCGGAGGACCAGGCGACCCACCCCGCGAGGGTCAGCGGAGCCGCAGCATGCTCGCCGTACGGTCCGACGCAGCGACGGGCCAGGGCTCGCCAGAGGCGAAGTGCTGGGGCGGCCTCATCGCCCTCCATCCATTCGGCCGCACGGTCCCGCGTAGCACGGTCCTGCAGGCCGAGGATCAACGCCGCTGCCTCGTCGTGTCCGAGCAGTTCGTCGTCGCGGACATCCGCCGCGAGGGTGCCGGACACCACCGGGGCTTGCGCCAGGCGGCGCATGAGCCCCTCGGCCAACTCCAGTGTCTCCTCGGCCACGTCCGCGCGGGCGGTGTCGTCGAGGATCCTGGGCACCAGGGCCATGCTCGCGGTGTCCAGAGCGATCTCCTGCTCCAGGGCGGCCGTGGTCTCCCACGGCTGCAGCCTGGCCCGTAGCTCGCGAAGGGTGCCGCGTACCTGAAGTCCGGCGTAGGTGGCGGCGGCAGCCAGCACGGAGGTGCCGGGCAGGCCCATCGGCAGGCCTTCGGAGGGACAGCAGGCCTCGTTGCTGCAGCAGTACGACCAGAAGCGGCCACCGGAGATGCACAGCGCCTCGATCACCGGTACGTCCAGCTGCCCGCACTCGATGCGGAGTTTCTGGGCCAGCGGGCGAAGCCGTTCCATGACCTGGCGCCCGGACTCGCCCTTCGCCGGTTCCTGGCAGAGGTAGGCCACCATCTGCTCGGGCCGGGCTCCCCTGCGCTCGCTTCCCGTCACCAGCCCGTGCGCCAACTGCCGTGCGACACACGCCCAGTCGTCCGCGCTCGCGGGAATGCCGAGCCGGGCACGGCCACCGAAACGGCCCCGTCCGTCCCGGTCGTGCAGAGCGACCAGGACGATGCTGTCCTCGGGGCGGTACCCGAGCAGATACGGCATCGCGTCGGCCAGTTCGGCCGGAGTACGGAGCGTGACCTGGTGCTCGGGGCCGTGGCTGTCGTAGGCGGTCGGGCCGAGGTCTCCCGCGGCCTTGCCGTTCTCGGGTGATCCATTGCTTTCACTGTGATTCGTCATGCGCAGACGATCTCGCGGATCATGAAGTTCCGCTTCGCCCTGTGGATAACTCAGGTCAGGGACACATCAAGCCCACCAGGTGGACGAACCGACCTGTTCCCGTGACGTGCCAGGACCGCGTCGTCGGATCCCCTCCCGCCCCGCCCTGATCCCGATTGTCAGAGCCGTCCTGTTGGATGGAACGCATGGAGCACACGAGCAACGCGGAACTCCGGGCGGCCGCCGACGCGGTCCTCGCACGCCTCGTCGGGGACGCCACGGGCCCGGCCCGGCTGCGTGAGGACCAGTGGCGGGCCATCGAGGCGCTGGTCGCCGACGGACGCCGGGCGCTCGTCGTGCAGCGCACAGGGTGGGGCAAGTCCGCGGTGTACTTCGTCGCGACCTCGCTGCTGCGGGCCCGGGGCAGCGGCCCGACGGTGATCGTCTCCCCGCTGCTCGCGCTGATGCGCAACCAGGTCGAGGCCGCGGCCAGGGCGGGCATCCGCGCCCGGACGATCAACTCCTCCAACACGGAGGAGTGGGAGACGGTCCAGGACGAGATCGCCGCGGGCGCGGTCGATGTGCTGCTGGTGAGTCCCGAGCGACTCAACAATCCGGACTTCCGGGACCAGGTGCTGCCCAAACTGGCCGCCGCCACCGGGCTCCTCGTGGTCGACGAGGCGCACTGCATCTCGGACTGGGGGCACGACTTCCGCCCCGACTACCGGCGGCTGCGCACCATGCTGGGCGATCTGCCACCGGGCGTTCCGGTGCTGGCGACCACCGCGACCGCCAACGCCCGGGTGACCGCCGACGTCGCGGAGCAGCTCGGCACCGGGGGCACGTCGGACGCCCTGGTGCTGCGCGGTCCGCTGGACCGGGAGAGCCTGAGTCTCGGCGTGCTGCGGCTGCCGGACGCGGCCCACCGGATGGCCTGGCTCGCCGATCACCTGGACGAGCTGCCGGGTTCCGGGATCATCTACACCCTGACGGTGGCCGCAGCGGAGGAGGTCACCGCCTTCCTTCGGCACCGTGGCCACACCGTCTCCTCGTACACGGGCAAGACGGAGAACGCGGACCGGCAGCAGGCCGAGGACGACCTGCTCGCCAACCGGGTCAAGGCCCTGGTCGCCACCTCCGCACTCGGCATGGGTTTCGACAAGCCGGACCTGGGCTTCGTGGTGCACCTCGGCTCCCCCTCGTCGCCGATCGCCTACTACCAGCAGGTCGGCCGTGCCGGACGCGGCGTCGAGCACGCCGAGGTTCTGCTGCTCCCGGGCAAGGAGGACGAGGCGATCTGGGAGTACTTCGCGTCCCTGGCCTTCCCGTCGGAGGATCTCGTCCGCCGTACGCTCGACGTCCTGGCGCGCTCGGACAGGCCCTTGTCACTGCCCGCCCTGGAGCCCTTGGTGGAGCTGCGCCGGTCCCGCCTGGAGAGCATGCTCAAGGTTCTCGACGTCGACGGGGCGGTCAAGCGGGTCAAGGGTGGCTGGATCGCGACCGGGGAGCCTTGGACGTACGACGCCCAGCGGTACGCCTGGGTGGCCCGCCAGCGCGAGGCCGAGCAGCAGTCGATGCGTGACTACGCGTCGACGGCGGAGTGCCGGATGGAGTTCCTGCAGCGCCAGTTGGACGACGACGGGGCCAAACCCTGCGGTCGCTGCGACAACTGTGCCGGCGCACGGTTCACGGCCGATACCTCGACGGCGGCGCTGGAGGCGGCACGGGACGACCTGGGCCGGGCCGGCGTCGAGGTGGAGCCGCGTCGTATGTGGCCGACCGGGTTGCCCGCCATCGGCGTGGATCTCAAGGGGCGCATCCCGGCCGGTGAACAGGCCGCCGCGGGGCGGGCCTTGGGCCGCCTGTCGGACATCGGCTGGGGAAACCGGCTACGGCCGATGCTCGCACCTCAGGCGCCGGACGGGCCGGTGCCGGACGACGTGGCGAAGGCCGTCGTGAGCGTGCTCGCCGACTGGGCGAGGGGCCCCGGCGGCTGGGCGTCGGGCGTACCGGACGCGCAGGCCCGTCCGGTGGGCGTGGTCACGGTCGCCTCCCGCAGTCGCCCCCGGCTGATCGACTCCCTGGCCGCACGCATCGCGGAGGTCGGCAGGCTGCCGTTGCTCGGCTCGGTGGAGTACGCGGGCGACGCGTCCCCCCTCACGCGCAGCAACAGCGCCCAGCGTCTGAAGGCACTCGACGGCGCCCTGGCCGTGCCGTCGGCCCTGGCTGCCGCCCTCGCCGAGACCGATGGCCCGGTGCTGCTCGTCGACGACTACACCGAGACCGGCTGGACCCTGGCGGTCGCGGCCCGTCTGCTCCGCCGCGCCGGCGCAGAGGGGGTACTGCCGCTCGTTCTGGCCGTCCAGGGGTGATCATCGCTTCGTCCCACACACCCTCAACCGCATGCCCGCGCCCCGTCGCCCGTTGCCGCCATGGACTGCCTGTGTCCCAACGGTGTACGAACTCGAGGTGAACGGTCACCCCATGCGTCGCAGCTCTGCGCACCGGGTAGGGATATAAACCACAGACCGTCAGATTCCGGTCAGTGGCCCCAATTGCTCGTTGCCGCATCCAAGTTCGACAGCAAGAATTGAAGTCCGCTCCCCGCACGGCTCGCCCGTGGTCCGGCAGGGCTCTGCTGCGGTGCGCGCTCCCCCAGTCCGACCCCGCCCCCAGTGTGGGCGCGTAGCCGAAGGGAGGACCGTGACCTTCGGATTCGCTCCGTCCTCCGCGGCGTCCACGTCGACGTCAGCCGACCTGTCCGCCGCATCCGCCAACCCTCTCGTCCGCATGCTCGAACCGGCGGAGTGGGCCGCCGCGGGAATCCCGCTGCTGCGCAACCCCCGAGAAGTCGTCAGCGGACTGCACTCCCGGCATCGCCCTCAGCCCGCGACAGCGATCGTGGCCGTCCTCGACCCGGACGAACGGCTGCGGGCGAGCGCCTCTTTCACCCGCCGGCCGGCCCCCGCCGACGGCTGGATGTTCCGCAACGCGCTGCTCGACCAGTTGCGCCGGGTCATACCGCACGATCTGCGCCGCCGAACCCCCGTGCGCACCGCGGTGCTGCTCTACTGCCGTGAGGGCGACGGGCGTTGGACGGAGGAGGACGGCGCCTGGATGTGGGGCCTGCGGGACGCCTGCACGTTGCACGGACTGCGCTGTGGTGCGTACATCACGCTGACGAGGGACGGCTGGCAGGTCCTCGGCGAGGGCCGTGGCGGTCGCCGTCCGAGCGCGGACTCGTCGCCGGAGCCCTTCGGCATGTCCGAGGCACCGCCCCCGCTGCCACGTACCGGCGGTGTCGCCTCGGAGGTCCTGCGCCGCGCGGCCGCCCGCTGACGCACGACGCCGGGCCGCGACCGCACCAGCGGCCCGCTCCCCCGCGGACCCGCACGCGTCGGACCGCGGAGCAGGGGGGCTGCGCACGACGGTCATCGCCGACGGTGCCGCACAGTGCCGCCCCTCGCAGCACCGAGACGGTCGCACACGTCGGCCCGATCCGCCGCGCCACGGCCGGACTCGAGCTGTCGGGTCCGGTCATGTCCTGGCGGCACGCCTGCCCCATGCGCGCCGGCCCGGCTACGCGGTGGACCGCCGCCGGTCGAGTGATGAGGACAAGCCGAAGAGGGGGCACGCGCGGCGTGCACCCCGGTTCGTCGTCCGCGCACGCCGAAGCGACCGCCGTACTCACCGCCGCGGCGGCTGTCCGAGCCGCCCCCCCGGACGTACCGGAAGGGACTCAGACGCCTGCGCCCAGGACCGAGTTGATCTGCTGCGGGTCTCCGCAGACGATCAGCAGGGCGCCGGCCCGGGCATGGGCCAGCGGCAGGGCGGTCGCGGCGGCAGCGGCGGGACCGCCGTTGACGGCGACCACGACCACGGGACGGGTCGCCGCACGGGAGGCGACCGCGGCGTCCGTGTAGAAGACGTCGTCGCCCGCGTCGTGCTGCGCCCAGTAGGAGGCTTCACCGAAGGACAGCTCGTGGGCCGCCCACGGATGCTGCTCGCCGGTGGTGATCACCAGCACGTCGCCAGGGGCACGGCCCGAGTCCAGGAGCAGGTCCACGGCCTCCTCGGCGGCGTCGAGCGCCCCTTCGACGGAGGCCGGGATCAGCTGGATCTGGGGGGTCGCCGAAGCCGCGACGGGGGCTGCCGGAGCGGCCGGGCCGGAGGGCCCGGGCGTGGCCGCGGCCGTGTCGCGCGACGTACGTTGCACCGGCGGTGTGGGCCGGTGCGGACCGGGACGACCGGGCCGCGGCGGAGCCGCGGGACGGGGGCCGGGTACGGGACGGGGGGTCGGCGCGGTGCGGCCACTGGCCGGAGTAGCGCGGGGACCCTGGGCACTCTCGTGAATCTGAGGCTCCTCGGGAATGAGAGGCATGGGCTGATATTTATCAAACGGTGGTACGGCACGTGTCGGCGGGTGGCACACGAGTGCGGGCGGAATCGTCAGAAGTCGAAGCCGAGCTGCCCCTCGATCTCCGGAACGCTTCCGTCCACCCAGCTGCGGACCTTCTTGAGGTGCCGCCACTGGGGCAGCGCATCAAGATACGCCCACGACAACCGGTGGTACGGGGTGGGCCCCCGCACCTCCAGTGCGGCCTTGTGCACGGGTGACGGATACCCGGCATTGTCCGCAAAACCGAAGTCTGCATGGTCGATACCCAGTTCGGCCATCATTTTGTCGCGCTGAACCTTGGCGATCACCGAAGCCGCCGCCACCGCCACGCACGACTGGTCGCCCTTGATGACCGTGCGGACCTTCCAGGGCGTCCCGAGATAGTCGTGCTTGCCGTCGAGGATCACCGCGTCCGGACGGACCGGCAGGCTCTCCAGAGCACGCACCGCCGCGAGCCGCAGCGCTGCCGTCATGCCCAGCTGGTCGATCTCCTCCGGTGAGGCGTGCCCCAGGGCGTACGACGTGACCCATGTCCGCAACTCCTCGGCGAGCGCGGTGCGGCGCTTGACGGTGAGCAGCTTGGAGTCGGTGAGACCTTCGGGCGGCCGACGCAGTCCGGTGACCGCCGCGCAGACGGTGACGGGGCCGGCCCACGCGCCGCGCCCCACCTCGTCGACACCGGCAATGATCTTCGCCCCGGTCGTGGCGCGGAGTGAGCGCTCGACGGTGTGAGTAGGTGGTTCGTACGGCATGGCGCCCTTAGCGTACGCCCCGGGGATCACCCGGCGACACCCCGGCTTGCCAAAGCCATGTCACGACCGGGGCGTGCCGCGGTCAACCGTTGTTCGGCCGCAGCAGCGGAACCATGAGCTGGTCGATCATCTCCTCGATGTCGCTGTCGTTCCATTCGCTTCCGCGCATCTTCGACCGGTACATCATGATGGCCGGGATGGCGTCGAAGACATAGCTGTTCGCCGCGTCGGGTCGCACCTCTTCTCGCTCTATTCCGCGGGCGATGACCTCACCCAGCAGGGCGAGCGTGGGCTCCACGATGCCGTCGAAGATCACGGCGTGGAAGCGCTCCGCCTGTAGTGGGTCGCATTCGTGAATGACCGAGCGGACGGCGAAGCCGGGGCGCGAGAACATCGCGTCGCGCGCCTGCCGGCACAGAGCGAGGAGATCTTCGCGGACACTGCCGAGGTCGGGCGCCACCTCGAAGCGGGGCAGTCCGGCCTGCAGCGCGTCGGCGACCAGGTCCTCCTTGGACGGCCAGCGGCGATAGACCGCGGCCTTGCCGGTCTGGGCACCGGCGGCGACACCCTCCATGGTCAGGCCGTTCCAGCCGACCGTGCTGAGTTGCTCCAGGGCGGCATCGAGGATGGCGCGTTCGAGTACGGCGCCGCGCCGACGGAGGGAGGCCGCCCGAGCGGGGGCGGCCGTCCAGCGCGAGGTAACCATCTGACTCTCTCCAGAGTGCAGGGGAGCGGGGAGTTTTCGGAGCCGGGACGCGCCACGCGGCGGCGACGGGGGACGTGCCGCGCGACACCAATTTAAGTGAACGCTTGCGTTCACTATCGGGGACTCACTACCGTTTGGGGCGACAGTGAACGCCAGCGTTCACTAACGCTTTCGTGGGGGATCCATAGTGACAACCTCTCAGTTGATCAAGGACCAGAAACCAGGTGCGGCCCGCCGGGAGGGGCATCCCGGTATCGCGCTCGCGGTCATCGCGGCCTGCCAACTCATGGTGGTACTCGACGCGACGATTGTGAACATCGCGCTCCCGCACATTCAAGACGCGCTGAAGTTCAGCACCACGGACCTCACCTGGGTCGTCAGCGCATACACACTCACCTTCGGCGGCCTGCTGCTCCTGGGCGGCCGGGCCGGTGACATTCTCGGTCGGCGCCGGGTCTTCATGACCGGCATCCTGCTGTTCACCTTCGCCTCGCTGCTCGGCGGACTCGCCCAGGAGCCCTGGCAGTTGCTGGCGGCCCGCGTCCTGCAGGGCATGGGTGGCGCGATCGCGTCGCCCACCTCGCTGGCGCTCATCACCACGACGTTCCCGGAGGGCCCCGAGCGCAACCGGGCCTTCGGCGTCTTCGCCGCGGTCTCCGCGGGCGGCGGAGCGATCGGGCTGCTCGCGGGCGGCATGCTCACCGAGTGGCTCGACTGGCGCTGGGTGCTCTTCGTCAATGTGCCCATCGGCGTGGTGATCGCCCTGCTCGCGCCGCTCTACATCAACGAGTCCGAACGCCACAGCGGGCGGTTCGACATCGCCGGCGCCCTGACCTCCACGGCGGGCATGGCATCGCTCGTCTACGGTTTCATCCGCGCGGCGGACCAGGGCTGGCGGGACAGCCTGACCATCGGCTCCTTCGTGGCAGCCGTGGTCCTGCTGGTGTCGTTCGCCTACGTCGAGTCCCGGGCCAAGGAGCCGATCACCCCGCTGCGGATGTTCGCCGACCGCAACCGCTCGGGCACCTATGTGATCATGCTGACCCTCGCCGCGGCGATGTTCGGCATGTTCTTCTACATCGTCCTCTTCGTGCAGAACGTGCTGGGGTACAGCCCGATCCGGGCCGGTCTCGCCTTCCTGCCGGTGACGGTCGTGATCGCGCTCGGCGCGGGCCTGTCCCAGCGGTTCCTGCCGGTGCTCGGACCCAAGCCGTTCATGCTCGCGGGCTCGGCGCTCGCGGTGGTGGGCCTCGCCTGGCAGACGCTGATCAGCTCCGACAGCTCGTACGCGGGCGGGGTGCTCGGTCCGATGCTGGTGTTCGGATTCGGCATGGGCCTCAACTTCGTGACGCTCACGGTGACCGCGGTCTCCGGTGTCGCCCAGCACGAGGCCGGCGCGGCCTCCGGCCTGCTCAACGCCATGCAGCAGGTGGGCGGTTCGCTCGGCCTGTCCATCCTGACCACGGTGTTCGGCTCGGCCAGCAAGAACGAGGCACAGAAGCAGCTGCCCAAGTTCCTGACCGACGGTTCGGCGCAGCAGAAGGCGGAGTTCGCCAAGACGCATCAGCTGCCCGGCACCTGGGGACACCAGGTCCTCGCGCAGGGCATCTCGACGGGTTTCGTGGCTGCCGCGGTCATGGCCGTACTCGCCCTCGGTACGGCCTGGCTGGTGATCCGGGTCCGCAAGAGCGACCTGGAGGCGCTCGCGGGGACGGCGGGGCCGGGGATCGGCTGAGCTGCCGCCGCCCGCACGAGGCCGCGGATGGCCGGACCGGCTCCAGGGGACCGACGGCGAGGACGCCGGCCCGGCCATCCGCACTCTCCCCGTCCCGCACCAGGACGCGAACCTCATGACCACCCCCAGAACTCTCGTGTTCCGTCCCTCCCCCACCGCCCCCGCACCTGGCAGGGCAGTCACCAGGCACAACGGACGGGCAGTCACGCAGAGTTCCCGATGGACACAGAGAGTTTCAGGGATTCACCCCCGCCGCTGCATCCGCCCGGCTCCCGCCCCTCAGGCAGGTGTCGCGCGGGCCTCGGGCACCCAGTCCGGCAGTGTCTCCGTCCGCTCCGCCCACGCGGGCGGCGGCGTCCCCGCCGCCGCAGCCGCGATCACACCGCCGACGATGGCGCAGGTGGTGTCCACGTCGCCGCCGACCTGCGCGGTCGTCCAGAACGCCCGCTCGTAGTCGCCGAGCGCACGCGCGGCCGACCAGAGCGCGAAGGGCACGGTGTCATGGGCCGACGTACGCCGTCCGCAGCCCAGAACGGCCGCCACGGTGCCCGGGTCGTCGTAGTCGAGCATGTCCCGGGCGCGCCGCAGTCCCGCGCCCACGGCGCTCTTCGGGACGAGTGCGACGACACCGTCGAGTAGCGCCTCGGGGGCCGGCGAGCCACCGGGCGCGGCTGCCAGCGAGGCCGCCGCCGCGACGGCCATGGCGCCGACGACGGCCTCGCGGTGCTGGTGCGTGGGGTAGGCGGAGATCTCCGCCTGGTGGGTCGCCTGTTCCGGATCGTCGGCGTACCAGGCACCCAGCGGGGCGATCCGCATCGCGGCGCCGTTGCCCCAGGATCCGTGGCCGTCGAAGAGCTCGGCCGCCAGCTCACGCCAGTCGCCGCCCTCGCGGACCAGCCTCAGCAGGCGGTTGACGGCGGGGCCGTATCCCCGGTCGAAGTCGTGGTGCTCGGCGAAGGAGCGCGCCAGGGCGTCCTGGTCGACGCGGCCGTGCGCGGCGAGGACCGCTACCACGGAACAGGCCATCTCCGTGTCGTCGGTCCACTGCCAGGGACCCGGCGGCAGCTCCCGGCGCTTGAGCAGCGGGTAGTTCGCCGGCACGAAGAACTGCGAGCCCAGCGCGTCCCCCACCGCGAGCCCGCGCAGGCTGGCCAAGGCGCGGTCGAGTCGGCCTTCGGGAGAGGAGTCACAGGTCATCGCTCTGCCACTCTATCCGGTGATCCCGTAGGGTTCCGGATCCCGCCAGCGTTCGAACGGCCGGTCCAGCGTGTACCTGCCGTCGTCCCCGAGAACGAGCATCCGCATCTCCGCGTTCCCGGGATTCGCCAGTGACTCGAATTCCGCGACCGTCCAGTGGAACCAGCGCATGCAGAACAGGCGCATGGCCAGGCCATGGGTCACCAGCAACACGTTTGGCGGGTGGTCGGGGGCCTCGAAGCTGCGGAACAGGCTCTCCAGGAAGCCGCCGACCCGGTCGTACACGTCGGCGCCGGACTCGCCCTGGGCGAAGCGGTAGAAGAAGTGGCCGTACGCGTCCCGATAGGCCTTCTGCAGCCGGACGTCGTCACGGTCCTGCCAGTTGCCCCAGTCCTGTTCCCGCAACCGGGGCTCCTCGCGTACCCGTATGAGGTCCGGGTCGAGGTGGAAGGCGCGCAAGGTCTCGTGCGTACGGCGGTACGGCGAGACGTACACACTGACGCGCTCGCGCCCGAAGACCTCTCGCACCCGTTTGCCGGTCTCCTCCGCCTGCTGCCAGCCGCGCTCGGTCAGGGCGAGGGCGTGGTCGGGTTCACGCTCGTAGACGGTGTCATCAACATTGCCCGTTGACTCTCCGTGCCGGACAAGGACGATGCGCCGTGGTCGTGCCATTGGTAGTCAGGGGCGCGGTGCTCTTTCGAGCCCGTTTCCCCATTCCCCTTTCAATCCGTGCGTGCGGTTTTCCCGCACACGGCTTACCGGT
>NZ_JBIWPO010000036.1:0-81293 GCF_044768275.1 Streptomyces sp. NPDC101152
ACCCCCCAGGTCATCCGTTCGACAGGGGGCAAACAGCCATACCGGACCCGGGGGCCAGGCGCCCCTTTTGCGGGGCCACGAGAAAGGTAACGGGGGGCACGCTCCAGCCCAGGTGCCTGGCCGGATCGATGGTGTCGGCCTCGTAGGCCACGACCACGCCGGAGTGCCCTCATGGGTGCGGATGACGGTGTCACCGGAAGGACCGGCGACACCGCCCCGGTGCCCGCCGCCGCACGGCTGGTGCGGGCCGTCGAGAGCGTCGTGGACGTGGACTGCGCGCTGCTGGGACCACGCCGGCGCCCCAACCGGCAGGTGCCGGGGGGACATTGGGGTGCCAGGGCCGACCGGGCCCGGTAGGGGTCCGGTCGGCCCACGCGCGTCCCGCCCCGGCGCGGGACGCTGGAAGTGGCGAGGAAAAGGAGGAGGGACATGACTGGCATGATCGAACGGCTGCCGGGCTGGCCGACCCTGCCCGACCTGTTCGGCTGGGTCGAATCCGGCTTCCCCGGGGCGCACACGGTCCCCGGACTGCACGCCATACGCATCGAAGAACACCTGGCGGACGAGAAGTACGTGCTGCGGGCGGAGCTCCCGGGCATCGACCCCGCCAAGGACCTTGAGATCACCGTCGCGGAAGGCGTTCTGACCCTTCGGGCCGAGCGCAGTGCGGAGACGACGCAGAAGCACCGCACGGAGTTCCGTTACGGCACCTTCGCCCGCTCCGTCCGGCTGCCGGCCGGGGCCAAGGGCGACGAGGCCGCCGCCGAGTACAAGGACGGCGTCCTGACCGTCACGATTCCGGTGCCCGAGACCAAGACGGGCACGAAGACCATCCCCGTGCGGCAGGGCTGAATGAGGGCGCTCGCCCGCACCGTGGTGCGCGGCCGGTACGCCGGCCGCGCACACGTCTGAAACCCGTCGCACCGTCGGGCACCTCGCCGCGTGCGTCGAGGCGGGGATCACCCGCCACCGGGCGGGGGTCGCACAGCACCTGGCCGGCACATCCGGCAGCAGGGACGGGCCCCGTGAAGGACGGGAAGGCCCATCCGCTTCTCGCGGATCCTGATTGCGCGGTGCACGGCCGCCGGCCGCTTCCCCGCGTCTTCTGGTGGGCCTTCCCGTCACCTCCAGCACACCATGTGCACCCCGGACACACCAGGGCCGATCGGCCCCGAATCCCGGCCCAGGCCGGTGAGGAGAAGGACGCCATGACCGCCGACGAACCGCGCCCGGCCGGCACTGCGCCGGCCCACCCCCGGCCCGCCCTGCTGACCTTCCTGGGCGGTGTGGGAACCGTCACCGGCAGCAAGTTCCTCGTCGAGAGCGACCATGCCCGCGTCCTCGTCGACTGCGGGCTCTTCCAGGGCCTGGCCGACCTGCGCCGACTCAACTGGCGCGGCCTTCCGTGCGACGCCGCGGACATCGAGGCGGTGGTCGTCACCCACGCGCACCTGGACCACTGCGGGTACCTGCCGCGACTGTTGCGCCACGGTTTTCGGGGACGGATCGTGACGACCGAGTTCACCGCGCGGCTCATGGAGATCGTGCTGCGGGACAGCGCAAAACTCCAGATCGAGGCGGCCCGGCACGCCGACGAGCACGGCTGGTCCAAACACCGGCCCGCGCAACCGCTGTACGACGACGCGGACGTCGACCGCACCCTCAAACTCGTCGACACCGTACCGGTGGGCGCATCCGCCGACATCGCCACCGGTACCACCCTGACACTGCACCCGGCCGGCCACATCCTCGGCTCGGCCTGGGCCCGGCTCACCCTGGAGGACGGGCACACCCTCGCCGTGAGCGGAGACCTGGGCCGACCGGGGCATCCGCTGCTGCGCCCCGCGGAACCGTTCTCCGGGGCGGACGTGCTGCTGATGGAATCGACGTACGGCAACCGGCGCCACGAGGAACAGGCGGGCCGGACCCACTTCGCGGACGTGCTGACCCGTACCCTCGCCCGCGGCGGCACCATCGTGATCCCCGCGTTCGCCCTGGACCGCACCGAGGTCGTCCTGCATGAACTCGCCGAACTCCGACGGCAGGGCCGCCTGCCCGCCGCGGTGCCGGTGTACGTCGACAGCCCGATGGCGCTGGCAGCCCTCGACGTCTACCGGGACGCCGTGCGCACGGTCGCTCCCGAGCTGCGGCCCGAGGTGGCGGCCGCGGGCACGGCCGCGCTGAGTCCCGAGCCGTTCCTGACGGCACGCTCGATCCAGGAGTCCGTCGAGATCGGCGAGTCCGGCGGCCCGGCCGTCATCGTCTCCGCCTCCGGCATGGCCACCGGGGGCCGTGTCCTGCACCACCTCAGGCGCCTGCTGCCCGACCCGCGCAACGCCGTCGTCGTGGTCGGCTTCGCCGCCAGGGGCACGCGTGCCCGGGACCTCGTCGACGGCGCCAAGGCCCTGAAGATGTTCGGCGAATACGTCCCGGTGCGCGCCCAGGTGGCCGACGTACCCCACTTCTCGGCACACGCCGACGCCGCCCAGATCATCGACTGGCTGCACGGCGCTGCCGCCCCGCACACCACCTACCTGGTGCACGGCGAACCCGACGCGGCGGACGCCCTGCGCGATCGCATCGACCGCACCCTGGGCTGGACCGCCGTCGTGCCCCGTGCCGGGGAGCGCGTACTCGTCCGGTGACGGGCCGCGGGGGCGACCGGCCCCTGCGGATCCCGCGAATGTTGGCCAAGCTGGACCTACGGGGGTGTTTCCGGCAGCTCGGGGATCCCGTGCATCAAGAGGGTGAGGTCGGACATGAAGGGCTACGTGTTCCACGGCCCAGGACAGGCGGCCTGGGAAGAGGTGGCAGACCCGGGCCTGGAGGAGGCCACCGACGCGATCGTGCGGGTCGAAGCCGTCACCATCTGCGGGACGGACCTGCACATCCTCAAGGGCGATGTGCCCGAGGTGCGTCCGGGCACGGTGCTGGGGCACGAGGCGGTCGGTGAGATCGTCGAGGTCGGCAGCGACGTGCGGACCGTACGGCCCGGGGACCGGGTCCT
This sequence comes from Streptomyces sp. NPDC101152, assembly GCF_044768275.1. Lineage (NCBI taxonomy): Bacteria > Bacillati > Actinomycetota > Actinomycetes > Kitasatosporales > Streptomycetaceae > Streptomyces > Streptomyces sp. NPDC101152. Next base: position 3,008 of record NZ_JBIWPO010000036.1, read on the forward strand.
GCTCTCCTGCATCAGCGCCTGCGGACGCTGCCACTACTGCCGCGAGGCCATGTACGGCCAGTGCCGGGGCGGTGGAGGCTGGATCCTGGGTCACCTGATCAACGGCACTCAGGCCGAGTACGTCCGCGTCCCGTACGCCGACCTTTCCGTGTATCCGTTGCCCGGCGGCGTGGACAACGAGGACGCCGTGCTGCTGGCCGACATCTTCCCGACGGCCTACGAGGTGGGCGTGCTCAAGGGCCGGGTACGCCCCGGAGACACCGTCGCCGTGGTCGGGGCGGGGCCCATCGGCCTGGCCGCGATCGCCACGGCCCGGCTGTTCGCCCCGGAGCGGATCCTCGCCGTGGACCTCGCCGCGTCCCGCCTCGAGGCGGCCAGGAAGCTCGGCGCCGAAGCAGTGGCCGACGCGAGCGAGGCGCCGGAGCAGTTGATGGCCGACCTCACCGACGGGCTCGGTGCCGACGTGGTCATCGAGGCGGTCGGCGCGCCGGAGAGCTTCGAGCTGTGCACGCGCATGGTGCGCCCGGGCGGTCACGTGGCCAACATCGGTGTGCACGGCAAGCCGGCCACCCTGCATCTGGAAGACCTGTGGATCAAGAACGTGACGATCACCACGGGCCTGGTCGACACACGCTCCACCCCCACGCTGCTGCGCATGGCGGCGGCCGGACGGCTGCCGACCTCACAACTGGTCACCCACGGCCTCCCGCTCGACCGCATGGAGGAGGCGTACGAGGTCTTCGCCCGCGCCGACGAGACCGGCGCACTCAAGGTGGTACTCGGCGGCCCGCGGCGCGAGGTCGTCCCCGTGCCGACGGCATGACGGAAGCCCCGGCCGGACGGCTGCTCCGGCCGGGGCCATGCCGTTTCATGGTTCAGGTGCGGTAGTTCCGGTGGTGATCGGCATTGCCCATGAAGTGCTTTTCGATGATCGTCTCGCCTTCACCGGGCCGAGTGACCGCCCCGGGTGTGTTCATGAAGACGATCAGGCCCAGGATGCCGGCCGCCAACAGGACGAAGCCGACGACGAACGAGTTGTACCCGAAGATCAGGCACGCGCCCAGTACGGCCGCACCGATCAGGATGAGAGGGACCATGACTGCCTTCCTTCGGTCGGCGGTGCCCCGCGGACCGGACCCGGAGGAACGGTCCGGTCACTCTCAGTGTTCTTGGGGGACGACGCCCGGCCCAGAGGCTGAGCGGGCACGGGCCTGGTCCGAGCGGCCCCGAACGGAGGCCGAACCACCCCTGCTGAGACCGGGCCGCCGGTGTCACGGTGGGAGCAGAACTCTGCGCTGAGCTCCCGCGCTAACCGACGAAAGGGCCTGCCGTTGCGCCTGGTGTCCGCCTCGCTGTGGGAACGCTACGAGGGCACTGGGCGCCCCGGTGCCGGACGACGTCGGCGTGCCGTTGGATCTCATCCTCCCCGACGAGGGCACCTGTCTCGTCCTTCACGGCCGGATCCAGGGCCGGGCAGTGCCGTGGTTGTCCAGTCGGCCTGCGGTCATGGCGAGGACGAAGGCCAGGGAGCCGGACACGACACACGCGGACATCCTGGAGTTGCGGGCCGGCATCCGGCGCAGGTCCTGGCTCGTGCGCGGCGTCTACCGGTGTGTGCGGAGCCCGTCGAGGATGAGTGCGAGCATACGGGGAGCCCGGTCTTCGGGGCTGGATGCGGCGCGCCAGAGTGCGCCGGTGAGCTGCAGGAAGTCGCCCGGGTCGGCGTCCGTGCGGATGCTGCCGTCCTTCTTGCCTGCGTCAAGGAACTCTGTGATCGCGGCGACGACCGGGCCGTAGTTCTGCTCGCTGATCGCCTGGTGCGCGCTGGGGCTGAGGGCATCGCCGAGGCCGTGCTTCCTGCGCATTGCTTCGACGAGGTCGATGGTCCAGTGGCGGAGCGCTTCAAGTGGCGGCATCCGGGCCAGCAGGTCGGGCACGGTGCCGATGATGCGTGCGACCTCGTCCTGGTAGACGGCCAGTACCAGCGACTCGCGGGTGGGGAAATTGCGGTAGAGCGTGCCCGCGCCGACTCCCGCGCGCTGGGCGATCTGGTTCATCGACGTGCTGCCGTCCGCAGCGAGCGCTTCGCGTGCGGCGGCGAGGATGCGCGCCCTGTTCTCGCGGGCGTCTGAGCGGACCACAGGACCTCACCTTGCTAAGTGGAGAGTTCTCCACTACGTTTTGTGGAGAGCTCTCCACTTACTCTAAGGAGCGTCATGCATTACATCAAGCTGGGCATGACCGGCCTCGACGTGTCCCCGATCGCGATCGGCGCGATGACCTACGGCGAACCCGACCGCGGGCACCCCGTCTGGTCGAAGGGCGAACAGGATGCGCGCCCGCTCATCAAGCACGCGCTGGAGGCGGGGATCAACTTCTTCGACACCGCGAACATGTACTCCAACGGTTCCAGTGAGGAAATTCTCGGCCGGGCGCTCAAGGACTTCGCCGACCGAGATGCCGTGGTGATCGCCACGAAACTGCGCCATCCGATGAGGCTGGGACCCAACGGAAGGGGACTGTCGCGCAAGGCGGTCATGACCGAGGTCGACCATTCGCTGCGCCGCCTCGGCACCGACTACATCGACCTCTACCAGGTGCACCGCAACGACCACGCGACGCCGCTGGAGGAGACCCTCGAAGCCCTCAGCGACCTCGTCAAGGCCGGCAAGGTGCGCTACCTCGGCGCCTCGTCCATGCATGCCTGGGAGTTCGCGAAGGCGCTGCACCTGCAGAAGCAGAACGGCTGGGCACGGTTCGTGTCGATGCAGGACCACTACAACCTCCTCGCCCGTGAGGAGGAGCGCGAGATGATCCCGCTGTGCCTGGACGAGGGCGTCGGCACGATCATCTGGTCGCCGTTGGCGCGCGGACGCCTGGCTCGCGCGTGGGATGACGCCCGCTCGACGGTGCGCTCCGAAACGGACGGTGCCTACGCGGACCTCCTCTACTCGCCCGGGGAGGAGGCGTCCAACAAGGCGATCATCGACGCGGTGGGGGAGGTCGCGGACGCTCACGGCGTCAGCCGCGCACAGGTCGCGCTCGCCTGGTTGCGACGTCAGCCGGTCGTGACCGCGCCGTTGGTCGGCGCCGGCTCGATCCGGCAGATCGACGCGGCCGTGGCCTCCCTCGATGTGGAGCTCACCGACGACGAGGTACGCGCCCTGGAGGACCCGTACACGCCGCGGTACGACTGGCAGGGCATCTCGGACGAGGCCGAGATGGAAGCCATCCGTAAGCGCGTCCCCGGAATGGCCCTTTCGTGAAGCCCATCGTCCGCTCCGGCGCGACAGCCCGCGCCGGAGCCCTCCTCATCCCGCTCGACCCACCCGAGACCGCGTTGGGGTAGGTCGCGGCAGAGATCGCATCTCATGCCAGACCGGTCACGCCGGGCTTACGCGAACTTTCCGACAGTCCCTCAGCCAGCGGGTCGGTCGGTGGCGTGGCTGTTCGCGAACTCCCAGATCACAGACAGGAGTTGCTCGGGGGACTCCACCTGGGGCATGTGGCCGGTACGGGGCAGCAAGTGGAACCGGGCGCCGGGGATGGCTGCCGCGTAGGCCCGCCCGTAGTCGGCGTCCACGACCTGATCGCTCTCGCCCCACGCCACGAGGGCGGGCACCGTCGTCTTGGCCAGGCGCTCGCGCAGGGTGGGGTCGGCCATGGCGTCCGGGCCCGCGTAGACCTGCAGTGCGCCGCGGTTGCCGGCCATGACCGCGCGCTGTTCGTCGGAGAGCGAGCTCGGGTCGAAGCGGAACTTCGAGGGGTCGTGGAAGGAGAGCCTGGACAGTTCGACGGGGGTGAGCGGGAAGGTGTCGGCGACCGGGTGGCCGGGGACCTCGATGCCCACCGCGTTGATGAGGATGACGCTGGTGATCCGGTCGCTGCCGAGCGCGGCGAGCTCGGCGGCGAGCCACCCGCCGATGGAGTTGCCGACGACGGTCACGTCGTCCAGGCCGAGCACGTCGAGCAGGCGTATGTAGGCCTGGGCGAGCGTGGTGACGTCGGTCAGCCATTCGGGGCGGACGGTGCCGCCGAAGCCGGGGTGAATGGGCACGAACACCCTCGCCGGCCGCTGCTCCGACAGGAACTCGGCGAACGGGGTGACGGTCTGCGGTCCGCCACCGCCGTGCAGGAGGAGGAAAGGGCGTCCCTTCTCGCCGTGCAGGTCGACGGTGATGTCGAGGTCGCCCTCATCGAGGGAGACGGTGTGGGAGGTGCTGATCACGGAAGTTCTCCTCAAGTCGCCTGTGCTGGTGTGCTGTGCCGGTAAGGGGTTGTCCGGTCGTCACGCGAAGTCGGTGGCCGGGACTGTGGCGTAGCGGCCCATCACCTCGACCGTCGACTCAGGGGTCAGCTCCCGACCGCCGGCGATCATGTCCCGTAGGTCGCGGAAGTACTGCACGTACAGGTCGGGCGTGAAGGTGTTGAGCAGCACCGCCGGTTCGTCGCCGAGATTGGCGAAGGTGTGCGGGGCGCCGGGCGGGATCATCGCGAGGGTGCCTGCCGGGGCGATGTGGGTCGTCTCGCCCACGGTGAAGTGCACGGTGCCGGAGACGACGTAGAAGCCCTCGTCGTGCTGGGCGTGGCGGTGCTGGGGCGGCCCCTGGGTGTGCGGGGCGATGGTGATCTCACCGATGCCGAGACGGTGCCCCGTGGTCCTGCCGTCCTCGAGAATGCGCATCTGCGTCGGCCCGAGGCGGATCGTCTCGCCGCCGTCGGGGCCGATCACGGAAACCTCGCGCACCGCGGCCTCCTTGCTGCTGCCGGTCATGGCCCTTCCCTTCCGCCGTCGTGAGAGCCAGCTCTCACGAACCCTCGGCCTGAAACTAGAGGGTCAGGCTTCCTTATGCAAGTGAACTCTCATAATGAGAGCTGACAGTGGTAAGGTCATCCCGGATGTACAGGCGGGAAGAAGGACGCACGATGACGACGACCCGGACCGACACCGGCCGCACCAACCAGAAGAAGCGCACGCGTACGGCGATCGTGCAGGCCGCGCGTGAACTCATCGAAACCGGCGGCGAGGTGACCATGCCCGAGATAGCCCGCGCGGCCCTGGTCTCGGAAGCCACCGCCTACCGGTACTTCCCCGACCTCCCCTCGCTGATCAGCGAGGCTCTCGCCGGAGTCTGGCCTGCCCCCGCGGAGGCACTCGCGCCGGTCGCGCACTCCACCGACCCCGTCGAACGCGTCGCCTTCGCCTGCGAGTTCCTGCTGCGCGGCATACTCGCCCGCCAGGGATCGGTGCGGGCGATGATCTCGGCCACCATCACTCAGCCCAAGACGGCGTCCGCGCGCCCCGGGATCCGCTTCGCCCTGATCGACCACGCGCTCGCCCCCCTCGAAGCCACCGTGGGCGCCACGGATCCGGAAGCGTTCGCCCAGCTCAAGCGTGACCTCGCGGTGGTCGTCAGCGCGGAGGCGCTCTTCACGCTCACCGACCTCTGCGGGCTCGCTCCGCAGGCCGCGGTCGCCAGCGCCGTCCGTACGGCGACCACGCTGACGGAGGCCGCGGTCCGCGCGACCTCGTAGCCGTCCTGTTTTGTGGCTGACGGTCGTCTGTCTGGCTGTTGGGAACTGATGTACAAGTGAAGGCCTGTGTCGCATCCGGTCGCCGCGTGCCTGGGGAGGGCGCAGAGAGCGTCCTGCCGGATGGTGCCGGTCACGACTGATCGATTCAGGGGGGATCATGCGCAGACGTCTTTGTGCCTTGATGGTGGCGGGTGCGGGCCTGCTGGCCGTGGGCGCCGGCCCGGCGTACGGGGTGGCACCGGCCAGGGCCGGGTCGGCGGCGGGTCCGGTGCCGTACACCGTCGAGGATCTGGGCACCCTGGGTGGCACCCGCAGCCAGGCGAGCGCGATCGACGGCACGACGGTTGTGGGGACTTCGCTGACCAGCGGTGACGCGTCCGAGCACGCCTTCGTCTACGACCTGCGCCGGCGCACCATGACGGATCTGGGCACGCTGGGGGGTGACAGCCGGGCGACGGGCGTGAAGGGGGAGTACGTGGTGGGGGAGTCGGAGCTGTCTCCCAGTGGCGCCACGCACGGCTTCGTCTACAGCCTGCGCAGCCGTCGGCTCATCGACATCGGCACGCTCGGCGGCAGCAGCACCCACATCACGGGCCTTGACGGCGACACGGTGGTGGGAACGTCGTCGCTGCCCGGGGACGCGGTGTCCCACGCGTTCGCGTACAGCGTGCACGCGCGGACGATGACCGATCTGGGCAGCCTCGCCGGCCCGTCGGGTTCCAGCACCGCGACGGCGGTCAACAGCGGGACTGTCGTAGGCAGTTCGTCGCTGCCCAACTCGACAGGCACCGCGACGCACGGATTCGCCTACAGTCTGCGTACCCGGGTGATGACCGATGTCGGCACCCTCGGCGGACGCTCCAGCACGGCCAACGACATCAGCGGGTCCGTCGTGGTCGGTCAGTCCCGGACCGCCGGCAACAGGCTGAGTGGATACGCCTACGACCTGCGTACCGGCATCCGCACCGACCTGGGACCCCGCTTCCTGATCGCGCAGTTGATCAGCGGCGACACGGTGGTCGGCGGTGACAGCCTGCTCTCCAGTTCGTTCGACCTCACCACGCACGCGACTGCCGTGATCGGCTCGGGGCGTGGTGTCACCGAGGTCAAGCAGATCGCTCACAACCTCATGGTCGGCGACAACTTCGCCCCCAACTCCTTCGCCTTCGTCGCCCGCGTCGACAACGGCTCCTTCACCTACCTGCCCTCCCTCGGTGGCCTCAACTCCTCAGCGACGCAGGTCAATTGCCACGGTGTAGTCGCAGGCAGCGCAGCCCTCCCACCGGCTGACCCGGCCTCGGCCAACGGCCCCTTCCACGCCACCGTGTGGGTGCCGCACACGGGGGAGCGGGGCAGACTCGCCGGCGCCTCACGTCAGGAGAGCGAACTCGCCGTCAGGATGCGTTCCAAGGTCCGGTGACCCATCCGGCTCATGGGCGGGTTGCTCTTGACGTAGTACCAGACCAAGCCCATCGCCTGAACGAAGGCCCACGCCTTGCCCCGCTCCCACTCGAGGTCGTCGCTCCCCAGGTGATCACGGAGCACCTGCCGTGGCCCGGCCTCGAGCAGGTGCCACGCACTCACCAGATCCAGCGAAGGGTCGGCCGGTCCGAAGCCGCCGACGTCGAGAATCCCCGCAAGCCGACCGGCGGACACCAGCACGTTGCCGGGAATCAGATCGCAATGGGCCATGGCGTCCTCGGCTGAACCCCGCGGCAGCTCACGCAAGGTTGCCCAGAGGCGGCGCAGCCGCGGGACGTCGAGGAGTTCCTCGCTGTTTCTGAAGCAGGTCTCCATCCAGGCCTCATGGGACTGCAGGTCGCCTCCCCGCCCGGTGCCGGCGAACGTTCGGCCGTGCGTGTCGATCGCGCGCAGGTCGCCGATGAGCTCGGCCAAGTCGCAGGCGAACGCAGGTGATCGGCCCGGGTCGTCGTCGGTGGCCACGACGCCGGGCAACCACGTCTGCACCGACCACGGAAGCGGATAGCCTGCCCCGGGTTCACCGAGCCCGACCGGCTCGGGCGTCGGGTAACGCGTACGACCTGCCAACTCGCGAGCCGCTGCCGCTTCCGACTCCAGCCAGCGCCGCGTCGACTCGACGTCGGCGTACTCGAGAGGGAACCGGGCCGCCAACCGATCGCCGATACGGAAGACGGCGTTGACCGTACCCTGCGCCGCGATGCTCCTGACCGGCAGGCTCCGCCACTCGGGAAACTGCTGCTCCACCAGTATGCGCACCGTCTCAGGTGACACCGTCACCTGGTTGGCGTGCATCTTCATGCTGGAAGCATCGGCATCACGCTCTTCGGCGACAACTCATTTCCTTCAGCGGCCCGCTCCCGCATCGGTGGTTTGGGGCCAGGAGCCACGCCGTGTTCGGGTTTACGGGGGACCGACCCGCCGCCCTTCTAAACCGTCGGCCACCACGAGGCAGTCGTCCTCCGCGTCCCGCACGGCCGGCAACAGGGCCTGTTCTCCGCAGTCCAGGGAGATCTGGTAATTGCCGGATTCCAAGCCCCAGGAGGCGGCCAGACGCCCTGCAGGTTCTGCACCCTGGCTGTCGGAGCCCTTCCACCCGGGCGGCCTCCCGTGGAGGCGCACCCGCGACAGCCTTCGACCACAGCTACAAATGAGCCCAATCGATGGTCAGTTGCAGCCACCGTAGCGGCCGCTGCCCCAGCCGCCGTCCGAGAAGGTGTGCCAGTTGCCCCAGATGTGGTTGTTCGCGCACCGCGTGGACTGCTCCCACTTGGTTCGTCCTGTACACGATCAGGTCGACATCGGGCAGGAACTTCAGCGGGGGCGCGTACTGCCGGCCGTTCAAGTCGGTGTGAATGTCCATGATCGGTGACGTGGTGAAGGATCCGTCCGGATGGTCCGGCCTGAACGACGTCTTCTTGAGCGCGTCCTTGTTCTCGCCCTCGACGTACACACTGCCCTCGACGTGGTAGACGTCCACCTCCGGGGCTCCGGTGTCATTGTTCGCCGGGGAGGGGCTGGACGGACCGTACTGCCAGTGGATCTCGGCGTGCACGCCCTTGCAGTCACCGAAGTACCCCGGGTAGAGCTGGCCCAGTGTCGTGCCGTCCACGGTGAGAGAGATCGGGTGCGACTCCAGGATCGGCGACGTGGAACTGCCGCAATTGTGCGCCTCGACCGCGCTGGCGCTTCCGGCGCCTGTCATCGACACTCCGGCTGCGATGGTGAGTGCGCTGAAGCCGACAGCGAGCTTCGTGTGAATACGCGTCGTTCTTCCTGATGGATCACGTGGCGGGTATGCATCCCGGTGCGAGCCCCGCTGCGGTGACGCTATGGACAGTGATCCGTGGGCGGTCCTAGATTCGTCCTGGTGCCAGGTCCGGCCAGGGATCAGCGCTGCTCGGGGAGTGTCGGGGGAGACATGAGATTTGGCGTGCTGGGGCCGTTGTGCGCCCAGATCACGGGGCGCGAGGTCCGGCTCGACGGGCCGCGGCAGGCCAAGATGCTGGCCGCGCTTCTGGTCGACGCCAACAGCGTCGTCGCCACCGAGCGGCTCGTCGCCGTGATGTGGGATGGGAAAGCACCCGCCACCGCGGTCCGTCAGGTCCAGGACGCTCTCTCCGGGTTGCGCCGCAATCTGGCCGCGTACGGAGCACCCAGATCCCTGATCAGCACGCGACGCGGCGGCTACGAGATCCACCTGACCCCTGATCAGTCCGACCTCCTGGAATTCGATCACGAGCGGCGCCTCGCCGAACGGCACCAGGCCCCGTTCGAGACCGCTGCCGCCCTGCGGCGTGCGATGGCCTGCTGGCGTGGTGACGCCCTGGTCGACATCCCCAGCCGGGTCCTGGAGCTCGATGCGGCACGGCTGAACGAGAAGCGCGCGGCCACACACAAACAGTGCCTGAGCGTCGAACTCGACCTGGGGCGTCATCGTGAGGTCATCGAGGAGCTGACCGCCCTGCTCCGTGAAAACCCCTACGACGAGCAGCTCACCGAACACTTGATGGTCGCCCTCTACCGGTGCCGGCGGCAAGGCGAGGCGCTGCAGGTGTACGAGCGGCTGCGCCGGACACTGGCCGGTGATCTCGGCGTCGATCCCACCCCGTCGCTCCAGGCGCTGCATCGGCGCATCCTGAGCGCCGATCCCGCCCTGGCGGCTCCCGTCCAGGCCGGCGGTCCCTCGGACCCGCCACGGGAAGGCCCTGAGGCGACGGCCACCGAACCGGCGATGACGATGCCGGTACGCCAACTGCCGCTCGACGTGCCCGACTTCGTGGGCCGTACCGAGGCGCTGGCCGAGGTCGCCGGGCTCCTCGACGCGGCGGCGCCGAACCGGGCCCGGGTGGCCGTCGTGGTGGGCGGTCCCGGTGTGGGCAAGTCGTGTCTGGTCACGCATGCCGCACGGCTGGCCAGCGCCGCGTTCCCCGACGGCCAGCTCTACCTCGACCTCGCCGCCACCTCGGACGAGCCGCGGGACCCGGCGCTGATGCTGGCCGAGGCGCTGCGGGCCCTCTCGATCGCCGGCAGCGCGATCCCGAACAGTCTGTCCGAACGGGCCGCGCTCTACCGGTCGTTGCTGGCCGACCGCCGGATGCTGGTGGTGTTGGACGACGCAGGCCACGCCGATCAGGTGCTGCCGTTGCTGCCCGGAGCGGACGGCTGTGCCGTGTTGATCACCAGCCGCACTCTGCTGACGCAGCTTTCCGGCGCCCGGCACATCGACCTGGACGTGCTGAGCAGGGCAGAGGCCCGGGAGTTGTTCACGGGCATCGTCGGGCGGCGGCGGGTCGAGCGGGAACCGGCGGAGGCCGACGCGATCCTGGACTGCTGCGGCAACCTGCCGCTGGCGATCCGGATCGCCAGCGCCAAGCTCACCGGTCGCCCGGCCTGGTCGCTGCGGGTGCTGCGGGAGCGGATCGAGGACGAGTCCCGGCGGCTGGCCGAGCTGAGGATCGGGGATCTCAGCGTGCGAGCCAGCGTCGAACTGAGCTTGCGGCTGCTGCCCGCCGCGTCGGTGCGCGCGCTGAGCCTGCTGGGCCTGCTGGGCGCCTACACCCTGCCCGGCTGGGTGGTCGGCCCGCTGCTGGACCGCTCGGACGCCGAGGACGTGCTGGACACCCTCGTCGACGCCAGCCTGGTGCGGCTGACCGCCACCGACGCCATCGGCCAGCCGCGCTACCGGCTGCACGACCTGATCCGGACCTGTGCCGTGGAAATCGCCGCCCAGTTGCCGACGGCGGACAAGCGGGACGCGATCGTCCGGGTGCTGTCCGCCTGGCTCGAACTTTCCGGACGCGCTACCGATCGGATGCCGGCCGGGCTGCTGGTCTGCGAGCCCGGCTCGGCACCGCGCCGGTCCTTGCCCGACACGGTCGTGGACCGGCTGATGGCCGACCCGGTCGGCTGGTTCGACGCGGAACGCGACACCCTGCTCGGCGCGGTGAAACTGGCGGTGGACTGGCAACTGGACGAACTGGCCTGGGAACTGGCGGCCGGCGCGGTGACCTATTACGACCACCGCTGCCTGTATCAGGACTGGGAGCACGGGCACCGCCTCGCGTTGGACGCGGCCGAGGCAGCCGGCAACACCCGCGGCGCGTCGGTGCTGCTGCGCGGTCTCGGCCAACTGCACATCTACCGAGACGAGTTCGAGGCTGCCACCCGTACCCTGGAGTCCTCCATCGGGCTGTGCCAGGACGGCGGGGACAAGCGCGGTGAGGCGTTGTCGGTGGCGATGCTGGGCACGGTGAGCCGAGTGCAGGGCCGCTACGACGAAGCCGTCGACCGTGTCGAGCACGCGCTGGCCATCGCCGTCGGTGAGGGCGACCGGCACCTCGAAGCACAGCTGTCCTGTTCGATGGCCGTGATGCGGCTCATGCACGACGAACTCGACGAGGCGGAGTCCTGGTTCCGCGAGGCCCTGCGCCAGGCCAGGGCGCTCGACGACGGGCATCGGGTGGCGGTCGTCCTGAGGCGGTTCAGCCGGCTGCACGATCGACGCGGTGACCCGGACGAGGCGTTGAGCTGCCTGCGGCAGGCGTTGGCCACCTTCGAGGAACTGGCCGACGAACGGTGCGCCGCCTACACGCTGCTGGAAGTCGGCCGCGTCCACGCCGGCCGGCACGACCGGGACCGGGCGGGCCCGGCACTGGAACGCGCGGCCGACCTGTTCCACCGGCACGGCGACCGCCACGACGAGGCCGCGTGCTGGCAGCTGATCGGCGACCTCGACGCCGCCGCCGGCGCCCACGACCTGGCGCGCCAGCACCACGGGCGGGCGCAGCGCCTGTGGCAGACGATCGGCGACATGCACGAGACGAAGGCATCGGCGCCACCATCATCGCCGTGACCTGACTCCCGGCCAGGCGCTTTCTTCTCGCAACCCGGTGAAGAGCGCGTCCCCGTCCGCGACGTCCGGCACCGCGTCCCTCTCGACATGGCCTGTCGCGGGGGAGAGCTCCACAGCACCGTCAATCGAGTGGAGCTCGTGCGCTCTGGTCGAGGAGGGGCGCGGCACGGGTCACGGCCTGCCGGCGGTGCTGCCAGACACCGTCCAGGCGGGTCATGGTCCGGGTGGGCTGTCGGCGGAGGAAGGCGTCGCGCTGGGTGGCGGCGGCGCGGCGCAATCCGCTTGCCGTGTCGCAGTGTTGGTCGAGGGTCGCGGCAGCGCGTTGCTCCTGCGCCAATCGGGCAGCGCCGGCTCCCCTGACGGCCTCGGCCTGCAGTGACTGAATCAGCGCGGCGGGCGTCTTCGCCGGCCGGCCCGCCTGTGCCATGCAGCGTTGCCATCGCCCCAGAGCCGTCTGGTAGGAGGGGGCGGTGGCCAGGTACCGCTCGAGGAGCTGGTTGACGTCCTGCGGTACGAGTGTGTCCTCGAAGGCGGCGCGTACGGTGCCGTACAGTTGGGCCCGGGCGCGCGCCATGCAGCCGCCCGTGCCGTAGGACCCGCTCGCCCCGCTGGGCAGGACGAGTGCTGTCACCTGGTCGGCGGGGCCGTCGAGTGCGGCCGTGTAGCGGGTCTGCTGGGCGGCGGGCAGGGAGCGGACGTACCGGTCCTCGGCCGTGGCGCCGTTGTTCATGCGGCCCAGAGCCGTGGAGATGCCGTACGTGGGTGTCGAGCGGGAGCCGATCGACTGGGCCGTGGTCGCCCCGGCGGGTGGCTGCGGGCCCGCGTTCGTGACCAGGTAGCGCAGTCCCTGCTCGCGCATGCACCGCTGGGTGAGGATCTGCAGGGCGCTGAAGAGCTGCCACCGTTCGCGCAGGGCGGTGGCATCGGTGGTGAGGGTGGCAGCGGCATGACCGGACTCCCGCGCCGCCGGCGCCGCCTCAGCCGGTGCGGCCGTGTCCGTTCCGGCGCACCCGGTCGCGGCGGCGCAGACCAGTGCCACCACGAGGACCAGCAGGGGCAGCAGGCGTGTCGGTGCGCGCCCGGTGTGGCGGCGCGAGAGCTCTGTCATGGGTGAATGCCCGTCATCCGGTGGCCGTCAGTGTCCGGTCAGCAGTTCGAGGTCCAGTAGTTGCTGCTGATCGAGTCGTTGAAACTGGTCGACGTGCCCGGCCAGACGAGGTTCGCGAAGTTGTCGTTGGACCAGCCCCTGGGAAGGCAGGCCGACAGCCCGGTGTAGCCCGTGCCGCTCCAGACCTCGACGCCCAGGCCGCTCGTGCCGTGGTTGTATCCCGAGGACGCGCAGTCGGCCCATGTCCCGTTGTTGCAGGTGGAGTGGGAGTAGGCACCCCAGTTGGTGTTGTTTCCGGAGAACTTGCCCGGTCCGCCGCTGTAGCCGGCGTCGACCCAGAAACAGAAGTAGGTGCTCGGGCAGTCCCCGATGGCCTGCGGGGAGATCGCACCGGCAGCGGTTCTGTGTGCCGTCTGCGGTGCCGCGGCGGCCGGTTTGCCGGCGGGCGTGGTGGTGTGCCCGCCGGCGGCGAGGGCGTTGCCAGGAAGGACGAGGCCGACGAGTGCGGCCAGTGCGGTGGCGGCGAGTGCCATCGTCACACGGAAGGATCTCATGCGGATTCCCTCTTTCTCCGACTGCGAGTAGTGGAGTTTTTCGAAGCGTTGCCACGGATGCGGTCTTGGCGGAATTCAATCCCCAGGACGCCTGAGGCGATTGCAACGCCGGTGAGTGATATTGCCAACCGGGGCCCGGGGCGGCCATCATGTTTCGCCGGGATGAAAACTCCCAGGTGCAGAGGGGGAATCGGGTGCTCCGTATTCACTTCACCGACGCGGACCTGGCGAGAACCACGGTCGCCGCGCAGTGCGACCCTCTCTGGGAAGTCGCCATGAGCCTGCACCGGTTCCAGACGCGGGCGGGCCGCTGGGCCTATGCGGAGTGGTACCGCACCACCCGTCTGCGGCTCGGCGAACAGCAACTCGACCACCTGGTGCGCGAGGTCCTCGTGCCGCTCTTTCCACGTGCCGCCTACTTTCCGGACTTCCTCACGCCGCGTACGGCTGGAGGCGAGGGGCTGGACGCCGGATTCGATGCTGTCATGAGCACGTCAGGACGACGGATTCTTGACGAACTCGCCCTGTTCGACCGGGTGGTTGGCGCGCCGCAGTGGGCGCGGCGACTGGCCGGAACGCGGGAGCGTGCCGAGTTCATGGAGGCGGTTCGGGTGTATCACGCCGCCGCAGTGGCGCCCGTCACCGAAGAGATGCAGGCACGCGCGCACGCGGAACGATCGGCGCGGACCCGTGATGTGATGAACGGCGGGATCCACGGCATGCTGGGCGGGCTCGGGCCGACCATGCGCTGGCAGCCGCCGGTACTGACGGTCCACTACCCCGTCGAGGACCGGGACCTGCATCTGCGCGGACGGGGCCTGCGGCTCATCCCGTCCCATTTCTGCTGGCAGAACCCCATCACCCTGGCCGACCCCGAACTGCCGCCGACGCTTGTCTACCCCATGCTGCACGAGCCGGCGGCCCCGGTCCCGGCCGCGCCGCTGACCGCCCTGCTCGGCCGCACCCGGGCGACGGTCCTGTGGGTCACGGCCGCGGGGGCGGGGGCCACCACCTCCGAGATCGCCCGAGCCGTGGGGATCTCCGCCCCATCGGCCAGCAAACACGCGGCGGTGCTGCGGGAAGCCGGGCTGCTCGTCAGCAACCGCCGTGCCGCCCATGTTCTGCACACGCTCACCCCGGCGGGCGCGTCACTGCTGCGGGCGAGCCGGGGACGTCAGGAAGGGCGCCCGGAACAACTCCTGTAGGTGACACGGTAATACGGTTCCTTGAACGCGTGCAGCGTGTACATCGTGGAGACAATTCGGCTTGATCAGGCAATATCTTCCGGCGTGCCTGGCTCACCCATGTGAAATCATTTATCCCGGCGGATTATTGATGGGGGGCGCCTCGATGTCTTTCGTCAAGCGAGGCGTGGAGTTCTGGGTTCGCAGGATGGGCCGTCGCGGACCGAGGTCCCCGATGACTTGGTCGTCGGGGCGGGACCGGCGTTGAAGGCCAGGTGGGCGGCGGTGGGCAAGCTGGTGCCGTCGCCCGTCGCCCGTCGCCCGTCGCCCGTCGCCCGTCGCCCGTCGCCCGTCGCCCGTCGCCCGTCGCCCGTCGCCCGTCGCCCGTCGCCCGTCGGACCCAGGACGGGTGTCTTTCGGCGGGAGGCATCAAGTGACCGAAACCGCCCTGAAGTTGGAGACCGGAGGGCCTGCCGAGAGTGCCCCGGTTGGCGGCCTGCGCGAACGCCGGTCGACGGCACGTACGGTCGGCGGGGGTGGACCTTGATGGTCTGCGCGCCCCTGGACCTCCAGGAGGGCGGCCTTCAGCTGGCATCGAACTCCTGCCGCATCTCCCGCCCCTGTCCGCCGGTCTTGAGCCGCCACCCACCCCCTCCGCCCAACGGCAGGTACCCCTCGATGAACTCCCTTGGGTGTAGTTCCTTTGAAGGGGAAGTCCGAAGCGGTCAGGCGTCCCCAGCAGTCATTCTGGGGTGCTGTCCTGGCCTGCTGATGCCGGGGCAAGGATGCCAGCGAGGAGTGCGCCGAACTCCTCGGGTGCTTCCAACATCACCATATGGCCCGTGTGGGGAAGTTCGGTGTAGCTGGCTGCGGCGGACAGAGCCCAGGCAGGCACGTCCCATCCCGTGCGTGAGCGGGCCCCGGCGACCAGATGGACCGGGACACGCTCGAACACGTCCCGCAACTGCTGCTGGTAGTCAGGTCCAGCGGTGTACTCGACGACAGTACGAGCCATGGCGTGGATGGTCGAAGCGGGCTGGTAGGCCAGGTCTTGTGTCGCAGAGCGGAGGTACTCCCCGGTCGGCTCGATACCTGCGGCGCGCAGCCACCGTTCCGGATCGGCACGGTCGGCTTGCACGATGTGCTCCACCTCAGCGGGTGTCTTGGCTGCCAGTTGCTGCGACCAGAAAGCGTCCGCGAGGCTGAAGTTCCCTTCGACACTGACCAGCGATGCGGTCCGTTCCGGGAACCGGTGAGCGAACGCGGCGGCGATCACGCCGCCGACCGAATGCCCGACCACATGGACGCGACCGCCCGGCAGCGCCTGGTCAATGGCCGCACGCAGGTGTTCCACCTGCGTATCGATGGTGATAGTGCCGGGCTCGGCCCGGACATCGGCCCCGTAGCCGTGCAGGTCGGGACAGAGGGTAGGGGCCGGGTGGAGCGGCGCGAGGGCACGTGGGTCGGCGAATGAGCCGATCAGACCATGAATGAAGATCACTGGCAGCACGGGATGGCAGCTTTCCACGGGCCGGCGGAGCTCGTCCACTACGGCCTGTCCGAGGGCCGGTGGTGATCAGGCCGTGAGTTCGTACCCCCTGCTCGGGTTCCCGATAGAGACGCTGGTGTTCGCAGACGAGGTGATAGGCGAGGTAGGCGTCGAAGTCACCGTTGTCGTTCAGGGCGCGGAGTTTCAGCACGGCTTCGGCGCCGGCCAGGCCCCAGCGGGCACCAGCGCCTCTACCCCACCTTTGACCAGGACCAATACGAGCTCATGGCCTGATCACGAACCTCCCGAGCAAGAACGACAACCATGTCGATTCATGCCATGCCGAACCGGAAGACCATGTCGGGCCAGTCGGTGTCAGGTACTCCGTCGTCGAGCGCCTCGCTGATCGTCCGCTCTTCATAGCTGAAGTGGGATTCCATGATCGCCGCCAACCCGTCGAGCTCACGCCCGATCGCCTCCAGGACCGGGCCACGCGATTGCGCAGCCTTGTCAGCGAGTTCGCGCACCCGGGACAGGATCGAGGCGATCATTCCATGATCCTGAACAAGATTCGCGAGCGTCGCTGCGAGGTCCGGGCGTTCACGCAGCAACTGCGAGAACATCCCGTCGTCCTCGCCCTGATGGTGCGAGGTCAATGCGGCGCAGAAGGCCAGGCAATGGGTGACAAGCGCGTCGTCGCTCAACCGGCGGTGTCCGAGACTTGTCCTGATCTCGTTGATCTGGCGACGCAGTTCCTGATGTGCTTGGGAGAGCTGCAGGCTCAAGGCGGCTACACGGTCGCCGTCGCGGGAAGCCACGGATGGCGGTCCCTTCGGTTCCGCACCTCCATGCCTGACGCAGTCCGTCACCGGCACGCGATGCTGCCGCAATCTGATCACGCAATCCGGCGGCACGGCAACCACGCTGCCCGCCCGCATCCACGGAGAACCGCTCCGTACCCACGGCGTTCTGCCAGCTCAGCCCTTCACTCCAGAGGAACCACACCCAACTCCCTTCGCCTCCGTCAGTTGCACTCGCGTCATGCAAGCTGAAAGCGCAGCACCCCGTCTGACGCCGCGATCTTCCTGGAGTGGAACTCCTGCAGGCCATGGCCGCAGCTCACGGCTCGGGAGGTTCGACGGCGTGGGTTGGATGCACGCGGTGCGGGCATGGGGCCCTCGACCGCGTCCTGGACGAGACGTTGCCTTACGAGCCGAGGGCTGCGTGTCCTGAGGACTGCCATCGAGCCCTTTCTGCTTTCCTGGCCGCCTGCCGGACAGCCCGCTTCATGAACGCGCGAGGCCTAATACGCCACCCCAACCCCCTCCTTCGCCGTCCCCGGATCATCGATCATGCCCAGCATCGCGTGAGCGACGTCCGCCCGTGCGATGAACCGGCCCCGGCGCGGAAAGCCGCCGACGACGACCCGGTACGAGCCCGTAAGGGGCTTGTTCTGCAGCCGCGGTGGCCGTACGGACGTCCAGTCCGTGCCGCTGCGAGCGAGCTCGTCCTCCATCTCCCGCAGGTCGGCGTAGATGTCCTTGAGCAGTGACGAGACGATCCCGCGCATCCCGCGGTCGAGGAGGCCGTCATCCTCCGGCTCGGGGCCCACCGGGGCCGCGCTGACCACGAGCACCCGGCGCACGCCCTCGGCCTCCATGGCCCGCAGGACCGTCCGGGTCAGCCGGGTCGCTACCCCGGCGTCCTTGCGGCTGCGGGCACCCAGACCGGAGAGGACCGCGTCCCGGCCGGCGACCGCGGGGCGTACCGCCTCCGGGGCGGTGAGGTCGGCGCGGAAGACCTCCAGGCCGGTACCGGTCACCTCGAACCGGGCCGGGTCCCGCACCACGGCAGTGACCCGGTGGCCCGCAGCGAGCGCCTGCCGTACGACCTCCTGCCCGATTCCTCCGGTGGCGCCGAAAACGGTGAGGTTCATTGAGCCACTCCCATTCTCCATCAGTGGGTGAGTACTCACTCACCCCCATACCTCTAGAGTGAGTAAGTACTCACCTACTCGTCAAGAACCGTTGGACAGACCATGCGATCCTTAGCCGCCATGGAGCAGAAACCGGCCCGCGCCCGCATCCTCGACGCCGCCCACGAGCTCATGCTCACCGTCGGGCTGGCCCGTACCACCACCAAGGAGATCGCCAAGGCGGCGGACTGCTCCGAGGCCGCCCTGTACAAGCACTTCACCAGCAAAGAGGAACTGTTCATCGAGGTCCTGCGCGAGCGGCTCCCAGGGCTGGGTCCGCTGCTGCGCACCCTCACCGCCGAGCCGGGCAGGCACACCCTCGAGGAGAACCTCACCGAGATCGCCCGGCAGGCGGCCCTTTTCTACGAGCAGAGCTTCCCGATCGCCGCCTCCCTCTACGCGGAGACACAGCTCAAGAAACGCCACGACGACGCGATGCGGCAGATGGGATCCGGCGCGCACAGGCCCATCGAGGGCCTCGACGCCTACCTCCGCGCCGAACAGGCAGCCGGCCGCCTCCGCCCCGACGCGGACACCTTCGCGGCCGCATCCCTTCTCCTGGGCGCCTGCGCCCAGCGCGCCTTCGCCTATGACGCCACGAGCGACGGGCAGCCGCCCCCCGTGGACGACTTCGCCCGACGAATGGCCCGCACCGTGTTGAGCGGAATCGCCGTACGCGACTGAGACCGCGCCAGCCTGTCCGCCGACGAGGCGGCCAGTGTGCGCTACCTCGACTATTCCTCATGGGCCGAACTGTCGACTGGTAGCCGCCGGCCAACCGACGCGGCTGCACGCATCAAGGCAGGGCTACGGGCGTTCACCCAGGTCACACGGGCTCGGGGCCGACGGTCAGCTGGTCTTGTGGCCCCACTTCGGCCCGACCAAGGTCCATTCCTTGTCCCACTGCGCGATGCGCCGTCGGTCGAGCCACCACCGGCCGGCGCTGCCGATGCCGAAGACCAGGCCGCTCAGCGCGAGGGCGGCCGAGCCTCCGAAGAGTGCCGCTTCGGCGGCTGCCTCAGTGGGGGGCGTCGGCTGCGTGCTCAGTTTCCCGTTGCCGTCGATCCAGATCCTCACCGTTGAGCCGGCCGTCTTGCCGGTGGACACCAGCGTCTTGCCGCTGTGCGTGGAGCCGTCGGAGTTCGTCCAGCGGACCCTCGCCGGGGCAAAGTCCCCGCCCATGCCCGAGGTCGCGGGACGCGGGACGTCATCGAGGAGAACAGCGCTGACGGGGATGCGGTCCGCCCGCTGCTGGGCGAAGACCTGGTCGGCCGCGTGGGCCGTCACCACACCGGCCGCCGTGCCACCTACGGCGATGAGCACCCATATGGCCAGCACCAGCCACGCCTCGAGGACGTCGTCGCGTCGCCGGATCGGGTTGTTACGCCATCGCCACAGGGGCACACTCGTTCGCCTGCGCTTCCTGTTCGCGGGCCTGTCCTCGCGCATCTCTCCGCACCTCCTCGTCGTCACAGACACGAAGGTGACAGCCGCGGCCTTCCCGTGGCATGGGCCGATCAGGCGGGAGCCGAGGGCCGATCGGGCCACGGTTGTGTGATCCGCGCAGTGGGCCGTGTGCACTGAACGGGCCCGGCAAGGGGACCATCGGCCCCTCACCTTTCGACCGTGGTGCTCTCACGCTCGTAGGACATCAGCACCTGTCCGACTTCGTACGGGAGGAGGGCATCATGCGAACCGCGCCCCTCGATGCCGCGACTCTGGGAGCCTGTATCTCGGCCGCTGTGGCCGCGCCGTCGATCTACAACACGCAGCCGTGGCGCTTCCGGCTCGACCCGGAGACCGTCGTGCTGGAGGTACGTGCCGTACCCGAGCGTGGCCTGCGCCATGCGGATCCTGTCGGCCGGGCGCTGCATCTGTCCGTCGGTGCCGCTGTCTTCAACCTCCGTGTCGCTGCCGCCCACTTCGGCTGGGCACCCGTGGTACGCCTGCTGCCGGATCCCGAGGACCCGAGCGTTTTGGCCAACCTCCGGCTGGCCGGGGCAGCCCAGCGGCACACTGCGGGGCAGCGCCCCGATCTCTACCCGATGATCTGGCGCAGGCACAGCAGCAGGTTTCCCTTCACCGGCAGGCCGCTTCCACCGAACGTCCGAGTCGAACTCATCGACGCCGCTCGCACGGAAGGCGCCTCACTGACCTTCCCCCCGGCCGCCGAGACGGCTCGGCTGCTGCGCGTGGCCACGGCGGCTGAGCACCGCAACCGCGTCGATCCGGACCGTGCTGTGGAGAGCCGTCGATGGGTGCACCGGGATCCGGACGACTCCGCCGACCTGGGCATTCCCCAAGCGGCGCTGGGGCCGCAGGACGCGCGCGAGCAGCTGCCCCTGCGCGACTTCACGGCACAACGGCACCCCGAGCGGCTTCCAGCCCAGCCCTTCGAGTCGCTGCCTGTCGTCGCCCTGCTGACCACCGAGCACGACCGTCGCAGCGACTGGCTGCGCGCCGGACAGGCGCTGGAGCACCTCCTGTTGGTGGCCACGACGCACGGTCTGCGTGCCTCCCTGGTGCACCAGCCGATGGAGTGGCCCGACCTGCGCCGAGAGGTGAGCCCCGTGCCGGACCGCACCGGCCATGCACAGATGCTGATTCGCCTCGGGTACGGCCCGCAGGGCCCGGCGACTCCGCGGCGTGCGCCTGATCAGGTGTGCTGAGGGGCGGCGCCGTGAGAGTCGGGCGCGTAGAAGGGGCCGTCCGGCCCCCCTCCGCGGCCACGTTTCCTCGGGCCGCTCTCCGGCCAGGGCGGGAAAAGTGGCCCTCACCCGCGGCGGCCGGCGTACTCACCATGGAGTGTGATCCCTCCACCGGGCGAAGGACGGGCTGACTCATGTTTCCGAACGATGGTTTCCGCGAACTCGGTCGTCACGAGTCCCTGCGTTTGCTGGCGACGGCTCTCATCGGCCGTATCGTCTACACCCGCCAGGCGCTGCCCGCGGTCGTGCCGGTCAACTTCTGCCTGGACGCCGACGGAGCGGTGCTGCTGCGGACCTCGATGGCCTCGGAGCTGGCCCGTGCGGTCGATGGCGCCGTCGTCGCCTTCGAGGCGGACGCGGCCGACGTGGACGCGCACTCCGGCTGGAGCGTCGTCGTGACGGGCAGCGCCGAGATCGTGACGGATCCGGCCGAGGTGGCACGCCTGGAGCGGATCGGCCCGCGCTCGTGGGCTCCCTCGCCACGGGAGGTCTTCGTGCGCATCGAGCCGGAACTGGTCACCGGGCGCGAACTTGTCGGGGGCCGCACGATGTACGGAGTGCACCTCTCGGCCTGACCGCTGGGCACCATACGCCCGTGACCTGGCCCGAACGGCCCAACGCTGCTGGGCCGGACGGCGCGGCGAGAGGTTCCCGCAGGCCCTGCCCCACCCAGAGGTGCGCGAGGAGCATCGTCGGTGGAGCCGCGCACGGAACTGCCCGTGGTGCGGTGTCGCGAACGATGCGGAGACTGAGATGACCGTGGCAACCCGTCCCGACGTGGACGTTCCCGCTGATGCCTGGCGTGGCTTCGCCGGCCGGGGCTGGCGTGAGGGGATCGACGTACGCGACTTCATCCAGGCCAACTACACGCCGTACGAAGGCGGCCGGGAGTTCCTGGCCGGTCCGACCGAGCGCACGCTCGCCGTGTGGCACAAGGTCAGCGCCCTGTTCCCCGAGGAGCGGCGCAAGGGTGTCCTCGACGTGGACGCCGCCACGCCTTCCACCATCACCTCGCACGCCCCCGGCTACATCGACCGGGAGCGTGAGCTGATCGTCGGTCTGCAGACCGACGCTCCGCTGAAGCGCGCGATCATGCCGAACGGCGGTCTCCGGATGGTCGAGAACGGTCTGAAGGCGTACGGCTACGAGCCCGACCCTTTCGTGACCAAGGTCTTCGGTACCTACCGCAAGACCCACAACGACGGCGTCTTCGACGCCTACACCCCGGAGATGCGCGCCGCCCGCAAGGCCGGCGTCATCACCGGACTGCCCGACGCCTACGGACGCGGCCGGATCATCGGCGACTACCGGCGCGTGGCCCTCTATGGCACCGACCGTCTGATTCAGGCCAAGAAGGCCGAGCGTGCCCTGCTCGACGCCTGCGCGTCCTCCACCGAGGTCATCCGTGACCGGGAGGAACTGGCCGAGCAGATAAAGGCGTTGGACGAGCTGACGCGGATGGCGGCGTCGTACGGCTGCGACGTCTCCCGTCCCGCCGCGACTGCACAGGAGGCCGTGCAGTGGCTCTACCTCGGCTATCTCGGGGCCGTGAAGGAGCAGAACGGCGCGGCCATGTCGCTCGGCCGCACCTCCACCTTCCTCGACGTCTACCTCCAGCGGGACCTGGTGGACGGGACCATCGACGAGTCCCGGGCCCAGGAGCTGATCGACGACTTCGTGATCAAGCTGCGGATCGTGCGCTTCCTGCGCACGCCCGAATACGACGCCCTGTTCTCCGGTGACCCGACCTGGGTGACGGAGTCCATCGGCGGCATGGGCGCCGACGGACGGACCCTGGTCACCCGTACCTCCTTCCGCTTCCTGCAGACCCTCTACAACCTCGGCCCCGCCCCCGAACCCAACCTGACCGTGCTCTGGTCGCCCCGGCTGCCCGACGGCTTCAAGGAGTTCTGCGCCCAGGTCTCCATCGACACCAGCGCCGCCCAGTACGAGTCCGACGACCTGATGTGCCCCCGGACCGGAGACGACACCGCCATCGCCTGCTGTGTCTCGGCCATGGCGGTCGGCAAGCAGATGCAGTTCTTCGGCGCACGGGTCAACCTGGCAAAGGCGCTGCTCTACGCGGTCAACGGCGGCCGCGACGAGATGACCGGCGAACAGGTCGCGCCCGCAGCGCCCCCGCTGACCGGTGAGTACCTCGACTACGAGGAACTGGTCGAGGCCTACGACCACGTCCTGGACTGGCTGGCCCGCACCTACGTCAACGCCCTCAACGTCATCCACTACATGCACGACAAGTACGCCTACGAACGCCTGGAGATGGCGCTGCACGACTACCCCGTGCACCGGTTCATGGCCTGCGGGATCGCCGGTCTGTCGGTGGCCGCGGACAGTCTGTCCGCCGTGAAGTACGCGCGGGTGAAGGTGTTCCGGGACGCCACCGGACTCGCCGTCGACTTCCGCACCGAGGGCGAGTTCCCGGCGTACGGCAACAACGACGACCGCGCCGACAGCATCGCCGTCGACCTGGTGGAGTCCTTCATGGCCAGGGTGCGCCAGTACCCCACCTACCGCGGTGCCGAGCACACCCAGTCGGTCCTCACCATCACCTCGAACGTGGTCTACGGCAAGCACACCGGCAACACCCCCGACGGCCGCCGCGCGGGACAGCCCTTCGCACCCGGCGCCAACCCGATGAACGGCCGGGACATGCACGGAGTCGTCGCCTCGGCCCTGTCGGTGGCGAAGCTGCCGTTCGAGGACGCTCGCGACGGCATCTCCCTGACGACGACCATCACGCCCGAGGGGCTCGGCCACGATCCCGCGGAGCGCGCCGGAAACCTCGTCGGCATCCTCGACGGGTACATGACCTTCGGCGGTTTCCATATGAACGTCAACGTCCTGAACCGGGCGACGCTCGAGGACGCCATGGAACACCCGGAGAACTACCCCGAGTTGACGATCAGGGTCTCCGGCTACGCGGTCAACTTCGTCCGCCTCACGCGTGAACAGCAGCTCGACGTGATCAGCCGCACCTTCCACGGGTCGCTGTGAACGTCACCTCGGTGCCGGCGGTGACCGGTCGGGTGCACTCCTGGGACGTGTCCACCGGCGTGGACGGTCCCGGGACCCGGTTCGTCCTGTTCGTCAGTGGCTGCCCGCTGCGCTGCCTGTACTGCGCCAACCCCGACACCTGGCACATGCGCGACGGCCGGGAGACCTCGGTCGACGAGGTCATGGGGGAGATCGAGAAGTACCGGGGATTCGTGGCGACGGCCGGGGGAGGGGTGACCGTCACCGGCGGGGAGCCGTTGCTCCAGCCGGCGTTCATCGGCTCCCTCCTGCACCGCTGCAAGGAAGCCGGACTGCACACGGCACTGGACACCTCCGGCTTCCTGGGTGAGCGTGCCTCGGACGAACTCCTCGCCGACACCGACCTGGTGCTGCTGGACATCAAGTCGTTCGACGCCCCTGGCCACCGCAAGCTCACCGGCGCACGACTGGCCCCGACGCTCAGCTTCGCCACCCGCCTGGACCGGCTGGGCGTCCCCGTGCACATCCGTTACGTCCTCGTCCCGGGGTGGACGGACGACCCGTCCGCTGTGGACGGTCTCGGCGCCTTCCTGGCGGGGCTGACCAACGTCGACCGGGTGGACGTCCTGCCCTTCCACAAACTCGGCGCCCACAAGTACGACGCCCTCGGGATCGACTTCCCGCTGCGGAACACGCCCGCGCCCGATCCGGAGCTGACGGAACGCGTGCGCGAGCAGTTCCGGGAGCACGGACTACGGGCGTTCTGAGGACCTGAGGCATCTCCTGTCTCAGGTTTCCCGGCACCGAAACCCACTTCGCGACTTCGACGGAGGCCAAGATGCCCCGCACCATCACCGCAGCCCTGAACGGGTCCCCGGAGAGTCTGACCGCAGCAGCATGGGCAGCCAGAGAAGCCCTGCTGCGGGACCTTCCACTGCACCTGGTCCACGCCGTTGGAAAGCCTCCGTACGCGCCCCTGGGCGGGGCACCGCGGCCGTCTTTGAGCCCTGCACAGCAGATCAGCCGGGCGGACGAGGTGCTTCGCGAGGCCGAAGCGGTGATCCTCCGGCAGTACCCGGGCCTGCGGATCACCACCGACCGCCTTGCCGAAGAACCCGTGCCCGCCTTGCTCGGCGCGGCCGGGGAAGCCGACCTGGTGGTGCTGGGCTCTCGCGGCCGGGGCGGCGTAGCCGGATTCCTGGTCGGGTCCGTCGCCCAGGAAGTCGTGGGCGGCAGCCGAGGGCCTGTCGTCCTCGTACGGGGCGGCCTGCACCCGGAGGACGAACGCCAGCCCGGCGCCTTCGGATCTGGGGCCGCACCGTTCCGCGACGTCGTTCTCGGCCTCAACTCCGCGGCTCCGAACGACACCGTGATCGAGTTCGCCTGCGAGGCCGCATCGCAGCGCGGCGCGAGGCTGCGCGTCGTCCATGGCAGGAGCCCGGACCTGCCGTACGACGACCCCGGCGGCGACGTGTCCGCGGTGCTGGAGCCCTGGCGACACAAGTTCCCCCGTGTCGAGGTCACAGAGCAGGCCGTGATCGGAAAGCCGGACTCACACCTCGTGGAGGCCTCGCGCGATGCGTCCCTGGTCGTGGTCGGCCGTCGACGACGCCCGACCACGATCGGCGCGGTGATCGGCCCGGTCGCGCACGTGGTGCTCCACCACGCGACCGCACCCGTCGCGGTGGTCCCGCACGGCTGACGGGCGACCCGGTGAGCAGGGCCGGCTTCGGCTGAACGGCGGCCGGAGCGCGATCAGGTGCCGTCGGACTCGTCGTCGGCGATGAGCCGGACGCCGGTTATCAGATCCGGGCGGATACGCGCCGCGTAGTCCATGGTGCGGTGCACCCACGGGTTGAGCAGTGCCTGGTAACGAGCCAGTTCCTCCGGGTCTGTCACCAGGTGCGCGTAGCCGGTGACCACCACGCTCCAGCCGAGGTGTGTGTCGGGGTCGATCGAGTCGGCCTCGTAGGCCACCACGACGCCCTGACCGTCGGCCTGTCCGGCGCGCGCGGTCAGGGCCGCGCGCTCATGGGTGCGAATCACGATGTCGCCGTCGTCCAGGACGTGGTTGACCGGGCGTACCGTCGGCAGCGCGTGGCGGGTGAAGACAATCCGTCCGAAGGAAACGGTGCCCAGCAGCCGCAGTGCCTCGTCGCTGTCCAGCTCGATGCTCCGGCGCGGCCCGGCGGGGACGTCCTGGGCGGTGTCGGTGGTCATGGAAGGCTTCCGTACGGTTTCGTTGCTCACTGCTGCGTTTCTTCGACTGGGGCGGTGACGCGGCTGGCCGGCCCATCGTCGTTGGCGCGGCCGGTGCGCTGGTACGACATGTGCGTCGTCCCTTCAACACGTTTGGTCACCCGTCCGTGGCACGGGGCGTGGTGCCCCGGACAGGCTGATCAGGTCATTGGAACGGCATCGGACCTCTTCACGCCAGGGCCGTTCGGCCCTTCTTCGCGGGGTGTGCCACCGCTTTGGCGATCCTCACCGCTGCCGGCGCAGGGCTGTGGGACTCCAGCAGCGGGGCCATGGGAAACTGGGCCGACCGGCCCTGGCCCTTCGGGCCGGATGCGGGAAAGGATCTGGATACGGAGGACCGATTCCGTCCACGAGCGGACATCGGTGCGGAACGCGGAACCAGGGAGCAGTTTCATGGCGGACAGCGAGCAGGCCGGCGCCGGCGACCCGATCCGGGTCTTTCTGCTGGACGACCACGAGGTGGTGCGGCGCGGGGTTCGCGACCTGCTGAACGACGAGCCGGACATCGAGGTGATCGGCGAGGCCGGCACGGTGGAGCAGGCACTGGTGCGGGTCCCCGCGCTGCGCCCGCAGGTGGCGGTGCTCGATGTCCGTCTGCCGGACGGTGACGGCGTGAGCGTGTGCCGGGAGTTGCGATCACGTATGCCCGAGCTCGCCTGCCTGATGCTGACCTCCTTCGACGACGAGGACGCCCTGCTGGACTCGATCATGGCCGGCGCCTCCGGATACGTCCTGAAGCAGATCCAGGGCTCGGACCTGGTGTCCGCCGTGCGCACCGTGGCCGCGGGCCAGTCCCTGCTCGATGCCAGTGCCACCGCCAAGCTGATGGCCCGGCTGCGCGGCGGCAGGGAGGAGGAGCAACAGCCTGACGGACTGCAGGGTCTGACCGAACGGGAGCGGGAGATCCTGACCCTGATCGGCGAGGGACTGACCAACCGCCAGATCGGCCAGCGGCTCTACCTGTCCGAGAAGACGGTGAAGAACCACATCTCCCGTCTGCTGGCCAAGCTCGGCGTCGAACGCCGTATCCAGGCCGCCGTCATCGCTACTCAAGTCCAGGACCGGCAGCGGCAGGAAGGGAACTGAACACGTCCGCCGGAGCGCCGTTCGACCCCGCCGTGCCCTCCGAGCGCGTCACCTCGAACTCCACGTCGACCACGCCCTCCACGGCCCGCACCAGGCGCGCGGCCACCGGCGCCAGGGATGTGTCCCGGGCTTGGCCGACGAGCTTCACGACGCCGTTGCGCACCTCCACGTGCACGGCTGACATCGGGGCAGGGAAGACGTACGCCACGACCTCCCGTCGGACCTCCTCAGCGATCTCCTCGTCGCCCCGCAGGAAGACCTTGAGCAGGTCCGCGCGGCTGACGATGCCCTGGAGCATGCCCACGTCGTCGACGACGGGCAGACGCTTGACCTTGGCACGCGCCATGGTCCGTGCGGCCTGGGCGAGTGTCGCGTCCGCGTGGACGGTGAGGGCGGGGGAGGTCATGAGGTCCTCGGCGGTGAGGCCGCCGGCCTTGGCGAGGTCGTCGAGACGGCGCAACTGGGTGGCCCGGTCGGGGGCGCTGTCGCGGAACTCCTCCTTCGGCAGCAGGTCGGCCTCGGACACGACGCCGACCACCCGTCCCTCGCCCTCCAGGACGGGCAGGGCGCTGACCTTCCAGTCCTGCAGGAGCTGCACGATCTCCTTGAAGGCGGCCCGTCGGCCGACGGCGGCGACCGTGCGGGACATGACGTCGCTGACGATGTGCGGGGTGCTGTACACGGTGACTCCCTCGTCGGGTCTGCCCGCTCAGAAGGCGCTTGCGGCGCCGTAGAGGGCGTAGAGGTCCAGGAGCCGGGTCCTGGTGGTCCGGAGCCGGTGGGCGAGCACGTCGCCGGCCCACTGGGTGATGGCCTGGCCGAGTGCCGGGTCGTCCTGGCACACCGAGCGGACACCCGTGGCGTCGAACTCGTAGGCGCGCACGTGTGTCGACGCTGTGGCGCCCAGATGCCAGACATGTGGTGCGAACAGCCAAGACGCGCCTACGAGTTCGTCGTGACCGAGCGTCTCTCTGATGGCGGGGCGCCTGCCGGGTATGTGAGTCGTCCAGCTCGATCGAGCCGGTGCGGATGATCCAGAACCGGTCCGCGCGTGCCCCCTCGTTGAACAGGCGCGTTCCTTGGGAGAAGACACCTCCCGGGCCAGACGCATGAGCCGTTGCCGGTGCTCGGCGGGCAGTGCCCGCAGCATGCTCGGAGTGTTCATGGCCTGCCTCCCGGTCAGGGTGTACCGGCTGAGACCTCCACCGTGCGGCGCCGACACGGACCGGACGAGGGGCCACTGGGGCCGAAACAGGGCCACCCGGCCCCGGACAGACGGTGAGGAAGGAGAAGACGGCCGCCGCCCCCGTATCGGCGAGGGCGGCGGCCGTGGTGCGAGGATCGTGCCTCCCCCAACACGAGACTCGCGTGGAAGCCCTCGCGGCTCCTGGGGTCTACGGGAGAACCGACCCAGCTCGAACGAGCCGTGAGGACATGGCTCCACCGGCCGGTCAGCACCGTGTCGCGTGCCCGGCAGTAGCTCCTGTCCTCGATTGTCGAGTTCGGCACGGTGCTGGTGATGGGGCTGGACGGGCCATGCCGTGGACCGAACGGCCCATGTCCCGTGGCCATGAGCCCGGGAGGCAGGCGAGTTGGGCTGTCCAGGCCTGCGACAGAGGGACCATCGGGGGCGCGCCTGGGCCGTGTGGCCGCTGACGGTGCGCGGCTGAGGGACAGAAGGATCAGTTGCGGATCGACGCACCCACCCCCCTGTCGTAAGGAGCCTCAGCCATGCCCAGAACCACAGGAGACGGACAGGGGAGGGCGCCTGCGACGGCGCTGGGCCTTCCCGCCGCCTCTGCCCTCGTGATCGGCAGCATCATCGGCACCGGAGTCTTCGCGCTGCCCTCCGCCCTCGCTCCGTACGGGCCCATTTCCCTCGTCGCGTTCGTCGCCGTCACGCTTGGCGCGCTCGCGCTGGCGATGACCTTCGGTTCCCTCTCGAAGCGTGTTCCGGCCAGCGGCGGTCCGTACGTCTACGCTCGCGAGGCCTTCGGGGAGTTCGCAGGGTTCCTCAACGCATGGTCGTACTGGATCACGGCCTGGGCCGGCAACGCGGCCATCGTCGTGGCCTGGGTCGGTTACGTCGAGGTGTTCGTGAACACCGGTCACCGCACGTGGATATCGGTGCTGCTCGCGCTGGTCGGGCTGTGGATCCCCGCCGCGATCAACCTCACGGGCGTCCGGAACATGGGTGCGTTCCAGGTGATCACGACCGTGCTGAAGTTCGTCCCGCTGGTCTTCATGGCCACCGTGGGGCTGTTGTTCATCGACGCCCACAACTTCGGCCCCTTCAACGCCGGCGGCCAGTCGGCGCTGGGTGCGATCTCGGCCGCGGGCGCCATCGCCCTGTTCAGCTACCTGGGCCTGGAAGCCGCCTCGATCGTCGCCGGCCGCGTCCGTGAGCCGGAGCGCAACGTCCCCCGCGCCACCGTCTACGGCACACTCATCTGCGCCGTCATCTACATCCTGGGCACCCTCGCCGTCTTCGGCACGGTCGCGCACGGCAAGCTGGGCGGCTCGACCGCGCCGTTCACCGCCGCGGCGAACAACATCTTCGGCGGCAGCTGGGCCGGCGACATCGTCGCCGCCGCCGCGATCATCTCCGGCATCGGCGCCCTGAACGGCTGGACCATGCTGTGCGCGGAGATGCCATACGCGGCCGCCCGCGACGGACTCTTCCCGCAGGCCTTCGCCCGGCTGCGCGGCGAGAGCGGCGTGCCGGCCTTCGGCATCATCGCCTCCACCGTGCTTGCCTCGCTGATCACCGTGTTCAGCTACACGCGCTTCGACAACGTCTTCACCAAGATCGTTC
This sequence comes from Streptomyces sp. NPDC101152, assembly GCF_044768275.1. Classification (NCBI taxonomy): domain Bacteria; kingdom Bacillati; phylum Actinomycetota; class Actinomycetes; order Kitasatosporales; family Streptomycetaceae; genus Streptomyces; species Streptomyces sp. NPDC101152. Next base: position 33,049 of record NZ_JBIWPO010000036.1, read on the forward strand.
TGCTCAGCGTGCTGACCGCCGTCATCCCCTACCTCTTCTCCGCCGCCGCCCAGCTGTACTGGCTGCTGGTCCGCGGCCGGGAAAGCCTCAGCCCCCGCAGGCTCGCCCGAGACGTCACCGTCGCCGGACTCGCCCTCGCCTTCTCCTACTGGTCGATCCAGGGCAGCGGCTACCAGACCGTCTACTACGGCCTGTTCGTCCTGCTGCTCGGCATCCCCGTCTACGTGTGGCTGAAGCGGGACCAGGACACCTTCGGCGAGGCCACGGCCCCGAGGACCGCAGCGGCCGTAGACCAGGCGGAACGGGCGCCCGAGACTCCTCCGCCGGCCCAGCGGCTCTCCCGAGGACTCCGCACGGGCCGCATCGGCGGACCCGGGAAGCGGAACGACCTCCGACAGCACGACTGACCTCCCCCGCACAGAGGAACCTCCGCGATGAACACCTTCCACGTCGACTCCGAGGTCGGCCCGCTGCACCAGGTGATCCTGCACCGCCCCGGCCTCGAACTCTCCCGCCTCACCCCGCGCAACGTAGACGCCCTGCTCTTCGACGACATCCTGTGGGCCAAACGCGCCCGTGAGGAGCACGACGCCTTCGCCCAGGTCCTGCGCGACCACGGAGCCCGCGTCCACTACTTCGCCGAACTGCTGGCGCAGACCCTCGATGTTCCCGGGGCCCGCGACTGGCTGCTGGACCAGGTCGTCACTCCCGGCACCGTGGGCCCGGCCCTCATCGACCCCGTGCGCGAACTGTGCGCCGAACTGGACGGCGAGACCCTCGCCGGATTCCTGATCGGCGGCCTCCTCAAGAGCGACCTTCCGCTCGCCACCCCGCACAGCCTGGTGTGGAACGCGCTCGGCGCCGACGACTTCGCGCTCGCGCCGCTGCCCAACCACCTCTTCCCGCGCGACAACTCCTGCTGGGTCTACGACCAGGTGTCGGTCAACCCGATGGCAAAGCCCGCCCGGCGCCGCGAAAGCCTGCACGCCGAGGCCATCTACCGGTTCCACCCGATGTTCGCCGGCGCCGCGCCCGCGCCTCTCCTCGACGGACCTGTCGGCACCCTCGAAGGCGGGGACGTCCACGTCCTCGGCAACGGCGCCGTCATGGTCGGCATGGGCGAGCGCACCACCGCTCAGGCCGTGGAGAACCTGGCCGCCCGGCTCTTCGCGACCGGTGCGGCGAGCAAGCTGATCGCCGTCCAACTCCCCGCGGCCCGCGCGTACATGCACCTGGACACCGTGCTGACCATGGTCGACCACGACACGTTCGTCATCTACCCCGGCCTCGCGGACTCCCTGCGCTCGTGGACGCTGCGGCCCAGCGACAGCCGCGAGACCGGGTTCGACGTCACCGCGAACTCCGATCTCGCGACCGCCCTCGCCGAGGCCCTCGACCTGGACAAGGTCCGCATGCTGTCGGCTCCGCAGGACATTCGCAACGCCGAGCGCGAGCAGTGGGACGACGGCAGCAACTTCCTCGCCCTCGCACCCGGCGTGGTCGTCGGCTACGAGCGCAACGTCACCACCAACACCTACCTGCGCAAGCAGGGCATCGAGATCGTCACCATCGCCGGTGCCGAACTCGGTCGCGGGCGGGGCGGCCCCCGCTGCATGAGCTGCCCCATCGAACGCGACCCGGTCGCCTGACCCCGTAAGGAACCCCTTCATGACCGTCGACCTGCGAGGCCGCTCCTACCTGAGCGAACTCGACTTCACCGCCCCCGAGATACACCGCCTCCTCACTCTCGCCCACGACCTCAAGGCCGCCAAGCGCGCCGGCACCGAACAACCCCGGCTGACCGGCAAGCACCTCGCCCTGATCTTCGAGAAGACCTCCACCCGCACCCGCTGCGCCTTCGAGGTCGCCGCCGCCGACCAGGGCGCCCGCACCACCTACCTCGGCCCCGGCGACACCCACGTCGGCCACAAGGAGTCCATCGCCGACACCGCCCGCGTGCTGGGCCGCATGTTCGACGGCATCGAGTACCGGGGCTCCGCCCAGTCGATCGTCACCGAACTCGCCGCCCACGCCGGCGTCCCCGTCTACAACGGACTGACCGACACCGCCCACCCCACCCAGAGCCTGTGCGACATGCTCACCATGCGCGAGCACAGCACCAAGCCCCTCACGGACGTCAGCTACTGCTACCTGGGCGACGCCCGGAACAACATGGGCAACTCCCTCCTGTCGATGGGTGCCCTGCTCGGCATGGACGTGCGCGTCGCCGCGCCCAAGGCACTGTGGCCGGAACCCGAACTGGTCGCCGCATGCCGTGCAACGGCCGTCCACAGCGGAGCGCGGATCACCTTGACCGAGGACGTCGAAACCGCCGTCCGAGGCGCTGACTTCCTGCACACGGACGTCTGGGTCTCCATGGGCGAACCGTCCGACACCTGGCGGGAGCGGATCGAGCTGCTGCTGCCGTACCAGGTCAACGACAAGACGCTTGCCCTCACGGACAACCCGGACGTGAAGTTCATGCACTGCCTGCCGTCCCTCCACGACCACCGCACCCGGCTCGGTCAGGAACTGTTCGAGGCCTACGGACTCAACGGCCTCGAAGTCACCGACGAGGTCTTCTCCTCGCCCGCCTCGATCGTCTTCGACCAGGCGGAGAACCGGCTGCACACCATCAAGGCCGTGCTCGTCGCCACCCTGGAGGACTGAACCATGCGCATCGTCGTCGCCCTGGGCGGCAACGCGCTGCTGCACCGCGGTGAACGCCCCGATGCCGCCGTGCAGCAGGCCAACATCGACCGGGTCGCGACCGCTCTGGCCACCCTCGCCCACGAGCACGAGCTGGTCCTCACCCACGGCAACGGCCCGCAGATCGGCCTGCTCGCCATGGAGAGCGAGGCCGACCCCGCCCTCAGCGCCCCGTACCCGCTGGACCTGCTCGGCGCCCAGACCGAGGGCATGATCGGCTCCCTGCTCGCCCGTGGGATGCACGACGCCCTGCCCGGACACCGGATCGCCGCTCTGGTCACGCACACCGTCGTGCGGGCCGACGATCCCGCCTTCGAACGGCCGACGAAGTTCGTCGGCCAGGTGTACTCCGCGCCAGTGGCCAAGGCGCTGGCGCGCCACCGGGGCTGGCACCTCGCCCGGGACACCACCGGCTGGCGGCGCGTCGTCGCCTCACCCGCTCCCGAACGCATCCTGGAGACCGACACCATCCACGAACTGCTCAGCAGCGGGACGCTGGTGATCTGCGCCGGCGGGGGCGGGGTTCCCGTCACCGCCAACCGTGACACCGGCGCACTGACGGGAGTGGAGGCCGTCATCGACAAGGACCTCACCGCGGCCCTGCTCGCAGAGGACCTCAAGGCCGACTTCCTTCTCATCCTCACCGACGTCCCCTACGTCTACGAGAGCTACGGCACCCCCGACCAGCACCCGCTGCTCGACGCCACCCCTCAGGACCTGCGGCACGGAGGTTTCCCTGCGGGCTCGATGGGCCCCAAGGCCGAGGCGGCCGCCCGCTTCGTCGAGCGCACCGGCGCTCTGGCCGCGATCGGCGCCCTGGACGCGGCCTACGAGATCGTCCACGGCAGGTCGGGCACACTGATCCGACCGGACCTCACGGTCGGATGAAAGCGCCAAGCATTGGGCCAAGCTTTCTCAAAATCGCCCCGCAGGTGTCTGTTAGGTAAGGCTCACCTCATCTATGGTGCGGAGTGTACTTCTCCGCTCGTTCGACTGGAGTTCCCCAGTGTCCAGTTCTCAGGTAGCCCTGCTCGGCGCGATCGCAGGGTTCACCATCTATCTCGGTCTGCCCCTCGGCCGGCTGCGCAGCCCCAGCCTCCGGCTGCGGGCCGGCCTGAACGCCGTGGCCATCGGCATCCTGATCTTCCTGGTCTGGGATGTACTGACCCACGCGTGGGAACCGGTCGATGGCGCCCTGGGCAGCCACCACTGGGGCAAGGTGGCCACTGGGGGCATCACCCTGGCCGTGGGTCTCGGCGTGGGTTTGATGAGCCTGGTGTACTACGACGGCTGGATCGCCCGACGCGCCGACTCCGTGGCGCGGCCCGCCGGTCCCGGTGCCGCCGCTTCCGCCGAGCTGGCACCGCGGGTCCGCAGCCAGGCGAGCTCGCTCGCGCTGATGATCGCCACCGGCATCGGTCTGCACAACTTCGCGGAGGGCTTGGCGATCGGCAATTCCGCCGCGAAGGGGGAACTCTCCCTCGCCCTGCTGCTGATCATCGGCTTCGGCCTGCACAACGCCACGGAAGGGTTCGGTATCGTCGCCCCGCTGGCGGCCGAGGGCGAGCGTCCCTCCTGGGCCACGCTGCTGTTGCTCGGCCTGATCGGCGGCGGACCGACCTTCCTCGGCACCGTGGTGGGCCAGCACCTGGTCAACGACACGGTGTCGATCGCGTTCCTGGGTCTGGCCGCAGGGTCGATTCTCTATGTGGTCATCGAACTGCTGGCCGTCGCCCGGAAGGCCGCGATGAAGACCCTGACCACCTGGTGCGTCCTGCTGGGCCTCGTTCTCGGCTTCGCCACGGACGCCGTTGTCACCGCCGCCGGCGCCTGAAGAGCCCGCGGTCTGGTCGAACTCGCCGCGCCCGACGACCAACCCCCTCTGCCCCACAACATACCCAGCGCTGGCTCACTGCTGCGGGCGGCGGGGCGGCCGGAGCCCGTCCGTTTCCTGGGCCGGCGCCACCTGGAGGCTGGGCAGGGCGGGGGCGCGGCTGCCCATCGTCCGCGACCACACCTGGCTGCACTCACCCCGCACCCGCAGGGCCCATCGTCACCGCTGAGGGACCAATCGGCCCCTGCCCTGAAGAACCCCCGGACATGACCCTGGAATCGGGTCGCCCGGACCCCGATTCAGGAGGTGGAGAGAATGCCCCGCACCATCACCGTCGGCCTCGACGGCTCACCCGAGAGCCGCGCCGCCGCGGAGTGGGCGGCCCGCGAGGCGAAACTGCGCGGACTGCCGGTGAAGCTCGTCCAGGTCTGGGAGCCCGTCCCGGGGCCCACGGCCCAGGCCCCGCTCCTCGGCGCCGAGACGCACCAGCACTGGACCGAGAGGGTCCCCCGCGAGTCCGCCGACGGTCTGAGGCTGCGTCACCCCGGAGTGGAGGTGACCACCGAACAGCTCACCGGGCGACCCGCCGAAGCCCTTGTCGAGGCGGCCAAGGACGCCGACATGCTCGTACTCGGCTCACGCGGACTGGGCGGGATCGGCGGATTCCTCGTCGGCTCGGTCGGCCTCGCGGTCGTGGCCCACACCGAGCGGCCCGTGGTCCTGGTCCGTGCCGGCGAGCAGGCCGCGGACGAACACCAGATGGACCCGGCAGGCATTCCCTCCGCGGCCACGGCGTTCCGGCCCGTCGTCCTCGGACTCGACGTCGCGAGCCCTGACGAGGCTCTGATCGGGTTCGCCTTCGATGCCGCGGCGCGCCGCTCGGTGCCGCTGCGGGTCGTACACGCCTGGAACCCGCCGCCCTACTACGCCTACGGCATGGCCCTCGAGCCCGCGGTCGAGCGGGAGATGGCGAAGGGGGACGCCCTCATCCTGAGCGAGGTGCTGCGCCCCTGGCGACAGAAGTACCCCGACGTCGGCGTCGTCGAGAAGTCGGGCTACGGCAGCCCCTCGCTCCTGCTGATCGACGCCGCCCGCGAAGCCTCCCTGGTCGTCGTCGGCCGCCGCATCCGCAGTTCCTCCGTCGGCGCCCACATCGGCACCGTCACCCACGCCGTCCTGCACCACTCCACCGCCCCCGTCGCCGTCGTCGCCCACGACTGACGTACCCCTCTGCAGAGGAGAGAACAGATCATGAAGGCAGCGGTCGTACGGGCCTTCGGCGAGCCCTTGGTGATCGAGGAGCGTCCCGACCCGCAACCCGGCCCTGGCCAGGTCCGCGTCCGCGTCGAGGCCTCCGGGCTGTGCCACACCGACATCCACGCCGCGCACGGCGACTGGCCCGTCAGGCCCACTCCGCCCTTCGTCCCCGGGCACGAGGGCGTCGGTGTCGTCGAGGAGCTCGGCGAGGGTGTCACCCACCTGTCCGTCGGGCAGCGGGTCGCCGTGCCGTGGCTCGGCAAGGCGTGCGGGCGGTGCGAGCACTGTCTGTCCGGCTGGGAGACGCTGTGCGAGCAGCAGATCAACACCGGGTACGGCTGTGACGGCGGGTACGCCGAGAAGATGCTGGCCTGGGCCGACTTCGCCCAGCCGGTGCCCGAGGGCGTCAGCCCCTTCGACGCGGCCCCCCTGACCTGCGCGGGCGTGACCACCTACAAGGCCCTCAAGGTCGCCGACGTCCGGCCCACCCAGCTCGTCGCGATCTCCGGCGTCGGTGGACTCGGCCACCTGGCCCTGCAGTACGCCAAGATCGCCGGGGCGACGGTCGCCGCCATCGACGTCACCGATGACAAGCTCGAACTCGCCCGCGAGCTCGGTGCCGACCTCGTCATCGACGCGCGGAAGCAGGACGTGGGCAAGGAGCTGAAGAAGCACGGCGGCGCCCACGCCGCGATCGCCCTCGCGGTGAACCCGGCCGCGTTCGAAGCGGCGGGCTCCGGCCTGCGGCGCGGCGGAAAGCTCGTCATGGTGGCCCTGCCGGCACACGGCACCATCCAGGTCCCCATCTTCGACACCGTCCTGAACGGCACGTCCGTCATCGGCTCCATCGTCGGCACACGGCAGGACCTCGCCGAGGTCTTCCAGCTCCACGCCGCCGGTCGCACGAAGGTCATCTACGAGACCCGCCCGCTCGTGTCCGTGAACGAGTCCATCGACGCCGTGCTCCGTGGCGACATCAAGGCCCGGATCGTCTTCGACCTGGACGCGGGAAGGTGAGCCCGATGGAACTGCCCCTGGTCGTCGGCGTCGACGGCTCGGAGCCGAGCCTGCGCGCCGTCGACTGGGCGGCCGACGAGGCCGCCCTGCGCGGGCTGCCGCTGAGGCTCGTGTACGCCTCCCTGTGGGAACGGTACGAGGGCACCGCGCTCGCGGACGATCTCGGCAAACCGTCGGACCAGGTGATGGCCGAGGACATCGTCGAAGCCGCAGCGCGCCGGGTCCGTACCGGGCGTCCTGACGTGAAGGTCATCACCGACGTGCTGCCGGAGGAGCCCGAGTACGCGCTCGTACGGGAGAGCCGCACCGCCGCTGCCTTGGTCGTGGGCTCACGGGGCCGGAGCAGCCTGGCCGAGGCGGTCCTCGGCTCGGTCAGCATGACCGTCGCCGGCCACGCGCACTGCCCGGTGATCGTGCTGCGAGGCAGTCACGACAACCGGAGGGTACCCGGCAGGCACGGCCGCATCGTCGTAGGCGTCGGTGACGATCCGACGGACACGGCGGCGATGCGCTTCGCCGTCGAGGAAGCGCGGCGCCGCGGCGTGCCGTTGGAAGCCGTTCGGGCCTGGCGGTCTCCGGCACGTGAGACGACCGACCATCCCCTGCTGGCCGGCGCACCGGCGCGGCTGCACGAGGAGAAGGCGGCGCAGGTGCTGGAAGCGGCGTTGCGAGACGTCCCGGCCGACATCGAGGTGCACCGGCGTACCGTCGAGGGCCACGCCCGCCAGGTCCTGCTCGGCGCCTCGGCCGACGCCGACCTGCTGGTCGTCGGGGCCCGGCGCCGCGAGGGCCACTACGGCCTCCAGCTCGGCCGCGTCGCCCACGGGGTGCTGCACCGCGCCGTCTGCCCCGTCGCCGTCGTACCGCAGCGGACGTGAGTGCGACGGGCTGAGTCGAAATCAACGGGGGAGTACGGCAGGCGTCCGGCCGGGCGCGCGTGCTCATACCTTGAGGCTGAACCAGGTCGTCTTCCCCTCGTCCGTGGGACGCACGCCCCAGTCGTCGGCGAGAGCACGGACGAGCAGCAGGCCACGCCCGGACTCCTCGTCCTGCGCGGCGAGACGCGGCTGGGGGAGGTGGGAGCTGCGGTCGCTGATCTCCACGGTGAGATCGGTGTCCGTGCGGCAGACATGCACCCCGATGGGGCCTTGCGCGTGCTGTACGGCATTGGTGAGGATCTCGGAGAGCAGCAGGAGCGCGTCGTCCGCGGCGCCCGCGCAGTCCCACGTGCTCAGGGCCTTGCTGAGGAAGTCGCGGCCCGTCGGAACCGACTCGGGCGTGGCGGGCAGGTCTGTGGTGGCCGTGGCGAGCGGAGCGGCGGGCAGCTGCGTCAGCAGCAGCGTGACGTCGTCGTGGCCGTCCGCGTCGGGCAGCAGCGTCGACAGGACATGATCGGCAGCGGTCTCCAGGTCGGGCACCGCGGCCGCCAGCGCGTCCAGGGTGGCGACGAGCTGGGCGAGCTTGTCCTCGATGTCGGTGCCGGGGGTTTCTATCAGACCGTCCGTGTAGAGCACGAGGGTGGCACCGGGCTCGATGGTGCTGCAGCACTGCTCGTAGATCACCCCGCCGACCCCCAGGGGGGCGTTCACGGGTGCCGGCAGCGTCCGGGCGCCCGCATCGGGGATCGCCACGAGAACCGGCAGGTGGCCGGCGGAACACACGGTCACTTCCCCCGTGTCGGCGGCGATGACCAGATAACAGCAGGTGACCAGCTGGTCGGGGACATCGAGATCGGCGACGACGGTGTCCATCGCCTGCATCAGTTGCCGCGGCTGGAGCCCGGTCTTGGCCAACGCATGTGCCGCGGAACGGAGTTGACCCATGACGGCCGCGGCCTCGAGACCCCGGCCCATCACATCGCCGATCAGCACACCCACCCGGCCGGCGCCCAGCGGGATCAGGTCGAACCAGTCACCGCCGACACCCGCTCCCTGGGTCGCCGGCCGGTAGCGGCTGGCCGTGGCGAGGCCCGGGATGGCGGGCGGCGTACCCATCAGGCTGCGCTGCAGGGTCAGGGCGATATGCCGCTGCTGCTCGTACAGCTCCTTCAGCTCCGCCTCGGCGCGCTTGCGGTCGCTGATGTCCCGCACGATCGCGCACGCCCCGACGACCGCGCCGTCCGCCGCCCGGGTCGGCCACAGCGTGACGTCGACGTCCAGCAGCGCTCCGGAGCGGGTGAGCCGCAGCGTCTCGAAGTGCTCGACCCGCTCGCCCTGGCGCAACCGTTCCAGCAGCGCGGTGATCTCGTCCCTCCTCGCCGGAGGCGCCAGCAGGGAGACGTGACGCCCCAGCACCTCGTCGGACGTGAATCCGTACAGTCGCTGGGCCGCAGCGTTCCAGTACGTGATGCGGCCGTCGAGGGTCTTGGCGAGAATCGCGTCCTGCGAGGACTCGACGAGCGCGGCGAGCTCGTTGATGCGCTCCTCGGCGGCTTTGCGTTCGCTGACGTCGCGGACGGCGGCGGAGACGAGGAGGCCGTCGGTGGTTTCGAGGGGGCTGAGGCTGATCTCGACGGGGAACTCGGTGCCGTCCTTGCGTAGTCCGTACAGGTCGAGTCCGGCGCCCATGGGGCGTACTTGCTGGTTGTGGGCGTAGCCGTTGCGGTGTGCGGTGTGGTGGGTGCGGAAGCGGCCGGGGACGAGGAGTTCGACGGGGTGGCCGAGGAGTTCTTCGCGCTGGTAGCCGAAGAGGGCTTCGGTCTGGGCGTTGACGAGGCGGATGGTGCCGGTGTCGTCGACGATGACCATCGCGTCCGGCGCCGCTTCCAGCAGCCCCCTGAACCTCTCCTCGGCGGCTTTGCGTTCGCTGACGTCGCGGACGGCGGCGGAGACGAGGAGGCCGTCGGTGGTTTCGAGGGGGCTGAGGCTGATCTCGACGGGGAACTCGGTGCCGTCCTTGCGTAGTCCGTACAGGTCGAGTCCGGCGCCCATGGGGCGTACTTGCTGGTTGTGGGCGTAGCCGTTGCGGTGTGCGGTGTGGTGGGTGCGGAAGCGGCCGGGGACGAGGAGTTCGACGGGGTGGCCGAGGAGTTCTTCGCGCTGGTAGCCGAAGAGGGCTTCGGTCTGGGCGTTGACGAGGCGGATGGTGCCGGTGTCGTCGACGATGACCATCGCGTCCGGCGCCGCTTCCAGCAGCCCCCTGAACCTCTCCTCGGCGGCGCCCGGAACACCGACGGCGGCCGAAGCGTCGCACCGGCAGGTGGCCGCTTCCACTGTGCGGACGGGATCAGGCGGTGCCGTTTCCATCAAGTCGTTCATCTCGACCTCGCCTCCCCAGACTCACGGTGAGACAGGTCATCTCAACGCAGACAACAGGGCTCTGCCCCGACAAGTCGTGTAATGGTCCCCAGTGCCCGAACTTGTGCGCACACGACGACCGCGGTGACCGTTCCGTTGCGGCATCCGTCCGTTCAGCCGCCGGAGGCGCGATGCACACCTGCCCTGGCGGCCGCCGCCGCGACCGCAGTGGTACCGCTCGCCGCCCAAGCGCCGGTCGCCGGCACCTCATGGGCACGACTGCCGGCCTCGCTGGCCATCGCCGCGACCACGGTCTGCCTGGTACTGGCACTGCGCACCCGTCGCAGCCCGCGCGGCTGATCGCCGAGACCATTGCCCGGCTGGAGGCGGAAGATACTCAAGTGCGGTAATAATGAATTGCAAAATTTCGCAATTGGTTAGATGCTGTGTTTGTTGTGCCTGCAGGCAGCTGAGGGTGCAACCTTGCGTGGCCGCCCCTCAGGGGGCTTGAAGGGAAGGCCGAGGGCCGTGTCCGTTCCGCTGTACCGGGTGTCGCTGGCCGAGCCGCGGGAAGCCGGGGTCGCCGCGCGATGACCTCGGGGATCAGCCGGGTCTGGGCCCGGATCACGTCACTGCTGCCTGCCCGTGCCGATCTGGACCAGATCCGCCGCGACCCGCGCCGGGATCTGCTGGCCGGCTTGACCGTGGCGATCGTCGCGCTGCCGCTCGCGCTCGGCTTCGGGGTCTCCTCCGGGCTGGGAGCGGAGGAGGGCCTGGCGACCGCTGTGGTCGCCGGTGCGATCGCGGCCGTCTTCGGCGGTTCGAATCTGCAGGTGTCGGGACCGACCGGCGCCATGACGGTCGTACTCGTGCCCATCGTCGGTAGGTACGGCCCGAACGGCGTCCTCACCGTCGGCCTGATGGCGGGCCTGATGCTCGTCGCGCTGGCCGCGCTGCGCGCCGGGAAGTACATGCAGTACGTGCCCGCCCCCGTGGTCGAGGGCTTCACCCTCGGCATCGCCTGTGTGATCGGACTCCAGCAGATCCCGAACGCCCTGGGTGTTCCCAAGCCCGACGGTGACCAGGTCCTCGCGGTCACCTGGCGTGCGATCGAGGCGTTCGCGAAGGCCCCCAACTGGACCGCGCTGGCCTTCGCGGTCAGTGTGGCCGTGGTCATGCTGATCGGCGCCCGGTGGCGGCCGACGATCCCCTTCTCCATCGTCGCGGTCATCGCGGCGACGATCGTGGCCCAGGCCGCCGGACTGGACGCGGCGAAGCCGATCGGCGCCCTACCGTCGGGGCTGCCGATGCCCTCGCTGTCCTTCCTCGATGTGGGCTCCCTGGGCACCTTGCTTCCCTCGGCCGTCGCGGTCGCGGCCCTGGCGGCGCTGGAGTCGCTGCTGTCGGCCTCGGTCGCCGACGGCATGACCGTGGGGCAGAAACACGACCCGGACCGAGAGCTGTTCGGCCAGGGACTGGCCAACATCGCCGCACCGCTGTTCGGCGGTGTCCCGGCGACCGGTGCGATCGCCCGCACCGCCGTCAACGTTCGCACCGGCGCGAGCTCCCGGTTCGCCGCGGTGACCCACGCCGCCGTCCTCGCCGCCATCGTCTTCGCCGCGGCACCGCTGGTGTCCAAGATCCCGCTCGCCGCTCTCGCCGGTGTCCTGCTCGCCACGGCGATCCGCATGGTGGAGGTCGGCTCCTTGCGGGCGATGGCCAGGGCGACCCGCTCGGACGCGGTGATCCTCGTACTGACCGCCGTCGCGACGCTCGCCCTGGACCTCGTCTACGCCGTGATCATCGGCCTGCTCGTCGCGGGTGCGCTCGCCCTGCGCGCAGTGGCCCAGCAGGCCAGCCTCGACCAGGTGCCGCTCGACATCGGCGACCACAGCGCCGAGGAACACGCTCTGCTCGCCGAACACATCGTCGTCTACCGCATCGACGGACCGCTGTTCTTCGCCGCCGCCCACCGCTTCCTGCTGGAGCTCACCGAGGTGGCGGACGTCCGCGTGGTGATCCTGCGCATGTCCCGGGTCTCGACCATGGACGCGAGCGGCGCCCTGGTCCTCAAGGACGCGGTGGAGAAACTCAACCGACGCGGCATCCTCGTCCTCGCCTCCGGCATTCGAACCGGACAGCGCCAGGTCCTCGACTCCGTCGGCGCGCTGGAACTGCTGCGCCACGAGGGCCGGGAGTACGGCACCACACCCGAGGCGATCCAAGGAGCCCGCGGTCACCTGGAGCGCGCCGGGGTCCTGCCCGCCGCCCCGGCACCCGCGAGCAGTCCCTCGTCGGAGGAAGCCGTCCGATGAACGTGTCCGACGCGGTCCTGCGGATCCGCCCCGACAGCGTCACCGGATACCGTCTCACCCGCGCGAGGGTGTGATGTCGACGCAGATGGAAGCCATGCCGTACCGGCATGTACTCACACTGCCCAGCGAACCGTCCGCAGTCCGGATCGCCCGCCAGACCGCGGAGTTGGCGTTGGTGGAGTGGCGGATCGGCCTGCGTCACCCCGCGGTGGGCCCCGCCCTGCTGATCCTCAGCGAACTGGTCACCAACAGCGTCCGGCACGCCGCCGCCCTGTCCCCTCAGCTCACGGTGATCTATGCGGCGGGCAAGGACTGCCTCGCCTTCGCCGTCCACGACCGCCACCCCTGCCAGCCGCCGCTGTACGGATCAGCGACCGGAGGCGGTGGGCGCGGTCTCGGCACCGTCATGGAACTCGTTCTCGGCCTGAGCGGTACGGCGGTCGTCCGACCGGACGCCGACGGCGGGGGCAAGAGCGTATGGATCACTCTCCCTCTGTGACGCCCAACCGATCCCCGACTTGCCGCCCGCTCAAGGAAGTTCACGGCCAGGATCACGAGAGGCCATTGGTTGCTAACATTTGCAATTAATGAAGTCATCACTGCTGGAATCGGCGGCCCTCGGAGCGATTCGGCCTGGCCGGGATCGCAAGCAAGGATGAGTCGTATGTACTTGACGAGTGGGTGGATGCGACGCGCCGAGGCCCGGTCAGTGGAGCCGTGCTGTTGTGTCGAGAAGGAGACGGCACGATGAGTACGCCGCTCTACCAACTGAAGGCCGAGTTCTTCAAGACGCTCGGTCACCCGGCCCGGATTCGTGTTCTGGAGCTGCTGAGCGAACGTGAGCACGCGGTTGCTGAGATGCTGCCCGAGGTGGGTATCGAGCCGGCCCACCTGTCCCAGCAGCTGGCGGTGCTGCGCCGGGCGAACCTGGTGAAGACGCGTAAGGAGGGCTCCACTGTGTACTACTCCCTTACCAGTCCCCACGTCGCCGAACTCCTCCGAGTCGCTCGCACCATCCTCTCCGGCGTACTGGCCGGGCAAGCCGAACTACTCGCCGATCTGCAGTCGGCCCGGCTGGAGGGGAGGCCGCCGTCATAGCGACGGCCGTCGGACGGCGATCGCCACCTTGGTCGACAGGGTGTCCGGGGTTGTGCGCTGGTCTTGTTTCTGACGGCCGGCGGGAGAGAGGGGAACGGGATGCTGACCGGGATCGTGATCGACGCGCTGGATGTCGCACGTATGGAACGCTTCTGGCAGGACGCGGTGCAGGGTCGGATGGGCGGCCTGCAGCTGCGGTTCGTGCCGACCGCGAAGCCGAAGGGCGCGGACAAGAACCGACTCCACCTCGACCTCGCCGGGGGGCCGGAATGGGAGGCAGAGGTGGCGCGCCTGCTGGCACTTGGTGCGACGCGGGTCGACATCGGCCAAGGGGACGTCCCGTGGGACGTGCTGGCCGATCCAGAGGGCAACGAGTTCTGTGTACTGCGCCCCGATCACCCCGGCGTGCTTGCCGACTCCGGGCTCGTCGCGATCTGCCTCGACGTCTCCGAGGAGGACCGCGACGCGCAACTGGCCTTCTGGCAGTCCCGGACCGACTGGCAGACGGTTGAGTCCCACGACTGGGGTGTCCGGCTGCGCCGGAGCCCCACCGGCACGGTCTCGCTGGTGATGGGGCCGCCTGCGGCGCCGAAGGCGGCGCGGAACAGGCTGCGCCTGGAGGTCGCGCATCCCGACTGGGAACCTGGTGAGTTCCTCGACGCAGGCGGGAACGAATTCCACGTCACGCGCTGATGCCCCGCTTCCCCCGCATTCCAGGCCTGCTTTGCGCAGGGTGAGTGATCCGGAGCCTTGTGTTCGGCGATCTTCGTCGAAAGGGTTCCGGGGCGCGTGCCTCGGCCTCCAGCTCGGCCGGGTCGCCCACACGCTGCTCCATCACGCCGACTGCCCGGTGGCAGTCGACGCCGGCAGGGTGAGAGCGGCGTCTCAGACCGCCTTGAGGTGGTCCGTCACTCGCGCACAGTACCGGGGCCGGCTCTCCGGTGAAGCTCTCGCCCCGCGCACTCAGCGCCGGGTGCCGCTCCACGAGCTCGGCCACCACGTGCTCGGCCACCGCCTGCGGACGGTACGGCCACTGCTCCACGGGATCCAGCGACGCAGGCGGCACCACGTGCACCACCCGCAGCGGCACTCCGCGCAGCAGCGCCTCGCGCGTGGCCCACTCCGCGGCTGCGCGGCTGCGTGCCGACCGGTCGACGCCGGCGATGATCGCTCGTTGCATGGTGTGCTGCCCTCCCGGTGGGGGATCTTCCACACTCCCCGCGCGGCCGCGAGGTGGGCAGGGGCCGAACGGTCCCGGTGGGTGACCCGGCGGCCCATACCCGCCGCCCTTGGATGTGGTGCCGTCGGCCGTGGTTGCGTCGTTATGCGTTGGTGAGGCCACGGAATGTGGAGAGCTGGACGGTGGGAGGATGGCATAGTGACCGCACGAACCAGGGATGTTGAGAAGGCGGCCGGTGTGCTGCGCGCCGGCGGGCTGGTGGCTTTGCCGACCGAAACCGTCTACGGTCTGGGCGCGAACGCCGAGGATTCGGCTGCTGTCTCGCGCATCTTCCGGGTCAAGGGACGTCCGCCCTCGCATCCGCTGATCGTCCACATCGGCGGCGCGGAGCTGCTCGACGACTGGGTCGAGCACGTACCCGCGACGGCGCGCGTGTTGGCCGAACGCTTCTGGCCCGGACCACTCACGCTGGTCCTGCGGCGCGGTCCCCGGGTGCCCCTCGAAGCGACCGGCGGCTTGGAGACGGTGGCCGTGCGGGTGCCCGACCATCCCGTCGCACTCGAGCTGCTGTCGCTCTTCGGCGGCGGTGTCACGGCTCCGTCCGCCAACCGCTTCGGCCAGGTCAGCCCCACCACCGCGCAGCACGTCCGTACAGAGCTCGGCGATGCCGTCGACTTCGTCCTGGACGGCGGCCCTTGTGAGATCGGCGTGGAGTCGACCATCGTCGACGCTACGGGCGAACTCCCGAGCATCCTGCGGCCTGGCGGGGTGACGCGCGAGGACCTCGAAGCCGTGCTGGGCTGCCCGCTCGCGGTCCACTCGACCAGCCGCGTCCGGGTGCCGGGCCAGCATCCGTCCCACTACGCGCCGCGTGCGAGGGTCGTCCTGGTCGAGCCAGAGAAGGTCATCGCCGAAGCGGAAGCCGCGCAGGAGCTGGGACACAAGGTGGGCGTCTTCCTTCCGCCCTCCTTCGCCGAAGCCCCGGTCGAGGCGCACGCTGTGGTGACGGTCCCCGCTTCGACGGCCGCGTACGCGCGTGAGCTGTACGGATTCCTTCGCGAACTCGACCAACAGGGGTGTGACCTCATCATCGCCTCCGTGCCGGTGGAAGAGGGACTGGGACTGGCGATCGCCAACCGGTTGCGCCGCGCTGCAGGACCCCGGTCCGCCGTGTGACCGGCACCGACGTCCGATGATCCTGCCGTCGGCCCTGGGGCCCAGACCCGGCGCAGCCGGCGACGGCCGCGGCGACGACCTGGTCCTGGCCGGCGCGGCGCAGGCTGCGTCCGCCGTGGGCCGGTCGGCCGGACGACAGAGACATCCGGCCCCTGCCTGTACAGCTTCCTCACGAGTTCACTGACGGTTACAGGCGCCGGCTCCATCCCGTCGGCGCTGCGCCGTGCGCACACCGCTGCCGCCCCAGGGGCGGACCGCTGCACGGCTCGTGACCACAGTCGGCCGTCCGTGACAGCGGGCGGCAGAACGGAGGGACGTCATGACCGACGCTCCGCAGCAGTCCCGGGCCTACCTCGTTGGCGGCGGCATCGCCTCTCTGGCCGCCGCCGCTTTCCTGATCCGTGACGGCGACTTCCCCGGTGAGAGCATCCACATCCTGGAGGAACTCCCGGTCACAGGTGGCTCCATGGACGGCTCCGGCGCGCCCGGCGGGTACGTCTCGCGCGGCGGACGCATGCTGGAGGACGAGGCCTACACGTGCCTGTGGAACCTCCTGGAAACCATCCCCACCCTCACCGATGAGACCGTGTCGGTGCGCGAGGAGATCCGCGAGTTCAGCGCCAAGTGGCCCACGGACGCCAAGGCCCGTTTGATCGGCAAGGGCGCCGAGATCCTGGACGCCTCCGACTACGGGCTCGACACCCGCGACCGCCTGGAGTTGACCCGGCTGCTCGTGCTCCCGGAGGCGGTGATCGGGGCGCGCCGGATCGAGGACTTCTTCTCCGCGCACTTCTTCGAGACCAACTTCTGGGCAATGTGGCGCACGACGTTCGCGTTCCAGAACTGGCACAGCGCCATCGAACTCAAGCGCTACTTCCTGCGGTTCATGCAGGAGTTCCCGCGTATGCACACCCTCGCGGGCGTGCGCCGCACCCGCCTGAACCAATACGACTCGATCATCCGCCCGCTGCAGGCCTGGCTGAAGGAGCGCGGGGTCCGCTTCGAGCACGGTGTGCGCGTCACCGACGTCGACTTCACCACCGAGGAGGACGGCACCAGGCGGGTGCGGCGCCTCCACCTCGACCGCGCCGGACAGCCTGACGCGTACCACCTCGCGGACACCGACTACGCGTTCCTCACCCTGGGCTCGATGACCGCCGATGCCGCATACGGCAGTGACGACACCGCGCCCGAACTGATCCGGGGCAAGCGTGACGGCAGTTGGCGGCTGTGGGAGACCATCACCGCCAAGGCCGACGACTTCGGGCGCCCGGCCGCTTTCTACGGCAACGTGGAAGAGGCCAAATGGGAGTCCTTCACCCTGACCATGCGCAGCCCGCTGCTCCTGCACCGCATCGAGGAACTGTCCGGCAACCTCCCCGGCACCGGCGCTCTGATGACGTTCAAGGACTCCAACTGGCTGATGTCCATCGTCGTCCCGCACGCCCCGCACTTCGACGGCCAGCCCGAGGACGTCTACACCCTGTGGGGCTACGGCCTCTTCGTCGACAACGAGGGCGACTTCGTCGGAAAGACGATGGCCGAGGCCACCGGTCGGGAGATCCTCACCGAACTGCTCAACCACCTCGGATTGTGGGACATCGAGGAGCAGGTCGCGGCGACGACAACCGTGATCCCGGTGATGCTGCCGTACATCACCAGCCAGTTCGCCCCGCGCACGGTCCACGACCGGCCGCTGGTCATCCCGCGAGGCGCCGCGAACTTCGCGTTCCTCGGCCAGTTCACGGAGATCCCGGAGGACGTCGTCTTCACCGTCGAGTACTCCGTGCGCGGCGCCATGCACGCCGTCTACGGCCTGCTCGGCCTCGACCACGAGATCCCCGGCATCTACCACGCCCTTGCCGACCCGAAGACGGCCATCGGCGTGCTCAGGGCCGCCCTGGCCTGACCTGCAGCCGGCCAACCGCAGTTGAGGAAGCGTCGGCGGTCCAGGCACGGCTCCGTCGTGGGCAAACCGGGTCCGCCCCCTTGTGATGAGCATCATGCCTTGCCCGGGGCCGGACCGACGGGCCCAGTCTGCTGGGGCGGTTCGGCCCTGTTCCGGGTGACGGCCACACCAGATGATCGATGTGCCGGCCGGACCGCACGACGGATCCCGGCTGTGACGGTGAACGCCGTCCCTCCAGCTATCCACATCTCAGGGGAGTTCCATGCTTTTGCCCGAGTCGGCCGCTGTCGTTCGCGCCACCCTGCCCGCCGTCGGCGGCGCCCTGGACGAGATCACCACCCGCTTCTACGGCACCATGTTCGCCGAGCAACCCGATCTGCTGGACGGCCTGTTCAACCGCGGCAACCAGGCCAGCGGGGAGCAGCGTCGGGCACTGGCCGGATCCATCGCGGGCTTCGCCCAGGCACTGCTGGCCAACCCGGACGCCCGGCCGGACGCCCTCCTGGCCCGAATCGCGCACAAGCACGCCGCGCTGGGCGTCACGGAGGACCAGTACACGATCGTTCACAAGTACCTCTTCCGCGCCATCGCCGACGTACTCGGCGACGCGGTCACGCCGGAGGTGGCAGGTGCCTGGGACGAGGTGTACTGGCTGATGGCCGGCGCCCTCATAGCCCAGGAGGCGCGCCTCTACCAGGAGGCCGAGGTCGACCCCCGCGAGCCGTGGGGGCAGTGGACCGTGGTCGAGCGGCGCGAGGAGACCCCGGACGTGGTCTCCTTCCTGCTGCGCCCGGCCGACGACGGACCCCTGCCCCAGGCGCGCGCCGGCCAGTACGTCAGCGTCAAGGCGCTCATGCCTGACGGCATCCACCAGACCCGCCAGTACAGCGTGTCCAACGCCCCCGGCGACCGGCTGCGACGCATCACCGTCAAGCGGGTGGCGAGCGTCGCCGACGCCCCGGAGGGCGAGGTCTCCAACCAGCTGCACCGCACCGTACGGGTCGGCGACGAGCTCACCCTGTCCGCTCCGTTCGGAGACGTGGTCCTCGACGACGCCGACACTCCGCTGCTGCTGGTCTCCGCCGGCATCGGCTGCACCCCGATGGTCGCCATGCTCGAACACCTCGCCGCCACCGGCTCGACCCGGCCCGTACGGGTACTGCACGCCGACCGCACCCCGGCCGACCACGCCCTGCGCGCCGACACCCAGCGCCTGGTCGAGCAACTGCCCGACGCGAGGGCCGACTTCTGGTACGAAGAGGACGCGACCGAGGAACTCGGCTCCCACACCGGCCTGATGGACCTCGACGGCCTGGACCTCCCCGCCGACGCCGACGTCTACCTCTGCGGCTCACTCCCCTTCATGCGCACCGTCCGCGCCCAGCTCCTCCAGGCCGGCGTCCCGGCACGCAGCATCCGCTACGAGGTCTTCGGCCCCGACCTGTGGCTCGCCCACGCGGAAGGCTGAGGGCCATGGTCTCGGCGCTGCGGCCGGCGGAGGATTCAGAAGGGGACGCCGCCGCGGCGCCGGTGGCGTCCGCTGCCGAAAGGCTGACCGCCGTGCCTCACCCCGTGTCGAGGAGCCTGCCCCTCGTCGCGTGAGCGCGTAGGGTGACAGGGAAGGCGCGGTGATGACGGCGCCGGGCGGCGCCGGGAGGAATCTCACCATGGTGCACGATCCGTCCAACGACAGCCCGCGGTCCGGAGCCTTTCCGGTCGGCGAGGCGCGGCAAGGGGCCCGGGACGGAGCGACCGCCCATGCATCGCCGCTCGTTCTCGATCCACAACGGCTGCGGCAGCTGCTCGGCACGGTCGTGGCGATGAGCGGCGACATGGACACCCGCACCGTGCTGCACCGCATCGTGGAAGCGGCGGCACATCTCGTCGGAGCTCGCTACGCGGCCCTGGGCGTGCTCTCGGAGAGCGACACGGTAACCGACCTGATCACGGTTGGTGTCGACGACCCGCACCTGTGCGCTGCCATGGGCCTGCCGCAGGGCCATGGACTGCTGCACACCATGGTGGACGACCGGCAGCCGCTGCGGGTGGCGGACGTGGCCGCGCACCCCCGTTCCGCGGGTTTCCCGGCCGGGCACCCGGCCATGCGGACCCTGCTCGGCGTTCCCCTCATGGTGCGCGGGACCGTCTACGGTGACCTCTACCTCGCCGACAAACGGGACGGTACGCCCTTCAACGACGAGGACGAACACCTGCTAACCGCGCTGGCCAGCGCCGCGGGCGTCAGCATCGAGAACGCCCGGCTGTACGAACACCTCAAACGCGCCGCCGAGCACTTCCAGCGCCGAATGCTGCCCGTCCTTCCGGACCTGGCGCCGTTGGAGGCCGCGGCCCGCTACGAGCCCGCATCCGAGTTGCCCAGGCTCGGCGGCGACCGGTACGACGCCATGGTCCTGCCCGACGGTGCGACGTGTGTGGTGGTGGGCGACGTGACCGGCCATGACGTCGAGGCCGCCGCGCTGATGGGCCAGATCCGCAACATGCTGAGGGCCCTTGCCTTCGACCGGTGCGGGCCGCCCGGTCTGGTGGTGTCGCGCCTGGACCACACCCTGACGATGTTCGAGGACCCACCGACCGCCACCCTGGTGTTCGGCCGCCTCGAACGGACTCCTGAGGGGTACACCTTCGGCTGGAGCAACGCCGGGCACCCGCCTCCGCTGCTGATCGGGCCGGACGGCAGCACCTCCTACCTGGCGCCCGCTCGGCACGGGATCCCGGTGGGCATCGACGCGTCCGTCCCGCGGTACAGCCACACCTGCCCGCTTCCGCCGGGCGCCACGTTGTTGCTGTTCACCGACGGGTTGGTCGAGCGCCGTGGCCAGAACATCGATACGGGGCTGGACGACCTGTCCGAGCACGCGGCCCGCCTGGCCGGGGCCCCGCTGGAGGAGCTGTGCGACGCCCTGATCGCCCAAAGCCGGCAGGTGTTCGACGGCGACGTCGCCGTCCTCGCTCTGCGCACCCCGGACGATTAGGAGCCTCCCGGATGTAGTGGGGCGACGGTCACACCTCTGCTGAGCTGCTGGATGTCCCGGGCAGCATCGTCAGCAGCATGACGGTGGGCTCGGTGGCGCGCACGGTGTGTGGCAGCCGGGCGGGCAGGTGGATCCAACTGCCGGGCGTCGCCTCGGTCTTCTCTTCGCCCAGAACGAGCTCGAGGCGGCCCTGGACGACCTGGATGACGACCGGCAGGGCCGAGGTGTGTTCGGTCAGCTCCTGTCCGGCGGCGAACGCGAAGCCGACCACACGCAGACGGTCGTCGCGGTAGAGGACGCGGCTGAGGGTGCCGTCCTCGGCCAGGGGCAGTTCGGCGGTCAGGTCGGGGATCACGGTGGCGGACATGCGGGTCGCCTCTCCTCAGGAAGTCGACGTGGTGGGGTTGGCGATGAGGCTGACGGCCCCCAGGTGGGCCTGGTGGCGGCGGAAGACGCGGCGCATCTCCAGGACTCGGCGCCGGGCCGCCGGGTCGCGCAGGGCCCGGCCGGCGATGCCCAACATCTGCGTGAACCCTTCGTCGGAGATGAGACGGCGCGGTTCGAGCGGGGCCATCGGCGTCCGCCGGCGAGCGGTGACGGTGAAGCCCTCCGCGGCGAGCAGGGCGGCCCAGCCGCGCGGGGGCAGGGGGCGGGCGCCAACGTGGATGGCCGCGCCCAGATCCCTGCTGATCACCTCGGCGTGCTCGGCCGTCGAGGTCCTCGGGCAGCAGGCACAGCTCGTGGATGCCGTACCGGCCGCCGGTGTCGGCGGGCAGCCGGCGCGCCTCTCGGATGACGCGGCGTTTGGCGGGCTCGGGCTGCATGGTCTGCATGGCCTCTCCGTACACCACGGTGGCGCTGCCGGACGGCAGACCGGTGTCGGTGGCGTCCCCTCGCACCGCGGCCACCTCGGTGGGTCCTGGGGCGGTGAGGGTGCCCAGTCGTGCTACCGCGGCGGGGTCGCGGTCCACGGCGGTGTACGCGGCCGGGACGCGTTCGAGGGTGAGCCGGGCCGTGGCGCCGAGCGCCGCGGCGAGCTCGACCACTCGGTCGTCGCTGCGGATGTCCAGGGCGTCCAGCATCCAGCGGGTCAGTTCCAGGCCGCCGGGGCGGAGCACCCGCTTGCCCAGACGTGCCAGCAGCCAGTGGCCGGGCATACGGGCGGCGTCCAGTCCGTCGCCGGGTACGGGGACGCTCTCGTGGAGGGCCCGAGGATCCGTCGCTGCCATGTTCGTGCCTCGCTCTCTGCGGGCACCGACCTGTACTTAGGTGAACCTAACTCGGTGTGTGGTCCGAGTGCTGGGGCCGAAGGTCCCGACCGTCGGGCCCTGTGGGCCGGTGCAACCGGTACCGCCGGGTGTCCCGGGCGCGCTCGGACGGTGGTCGTCCTCGGCGGCCCACTTGGCCGCGAGATCTCCCGCGCCGGGCTGCGGCTGCCACGGCCTCGGGCCCACCGCCGGTACTTCCCGCCGCTTATCCGACGAGGAAGGTGGTGAGCGGGGCGGCGGGCCGGGCGACGCCGTGAGCGGCGTCGCCCGCGAGACTGAGGAGGAGCGCCCGGTCGACCTCGAGGTCGATGCCCAGGTCGGCTTTCACAGCGGCGGTCCACTCCGCCAGTACGCCGTCCATGAGGACTGTTCCCTTCGTTCGTGCGGTCTGCGGCCGATCGGCGAAGCCTCGAGGCAGCCGGTCACATCAGGCCGCTCCAGTACGGCCAGAACCGGGTGAGCACGAGCAGGGCGATCACCCCGTACCAGGCGCCGAGCAGCATCCAGTGCGTGTCCCGAAGGATTACGAGGAGGCTGTGGGGGACCGGAACGATCCCGTGGTTGACGCAGTGCAGGGTCACGCACCAGAAGAGGGCGATGGTGACGACCCAGACGACGGCGCAGTAGGGGCAGAGCTTGCTCAGCTCGTACAGCGACTGGACGATCAGCCAGTGCACGAACACGACCCCCGCCAGCGCCCCGGCGGCCAGCGCGAGCCACAGCCGTCGGTGCAGGCGTGTCCCGGTGAGTACGACGGCACCCAGAACGGCCACGGCGGCGAACGCGCCCAGGCCGAGCAGCATGTTGGGGAAGCCGAAGACACCCCCCTCCGAGCTGGACATGACGCTGCCGCAGCTCACCACCGGGCTGATGTTGCACGGCGGTTGGTAGGAGGGGTCCTTGAGCAGCCGCCAGTCGTCCACGGCGAGTTGGAAGGAGGCGAGCCAGCCGAGGGCGCCGGTCAGGAGAAGCACCAGGCCGGTGCCGCGGCTCGCGCCCGCCCCCCGGGCATGCTGTGCGGTCGTTGCGTTCGGCGTGCGGGCCGGTGGGTGGATCATGCGGCGCGCCGCCCGGGGCGGGCCGTGCGGTTGGGGACGCGCACGGTCGAGCCGGCTGTCGGCGCGGCACGCCTCCGGTACACCAGGTAGGGCCGGGCGAGGTAGCCGATCGGGACACTCCACACGTGCACCAGCCGGGTGAACGGCCAGACGGCGAAGAGCAGGCAGGCGCTCAGAGCGTGGAGCTGGAACAGCAGCGGTGCTCCGGCGATGGCCTCGGGTTGCGGCTGGAGGGTGAAGATGCCACGGAACCAGACCGAGACGGTCTCCCGGTAGTCGTAGCCGGGGCCGAAGACGTTGTGCGCGGCTGTGGCGGAGATGCCCAGCAGGACGGTCGCGGACAGCAGCGGGAAGAGCAGCTTGTCGCTGCGGTCGGTGCCGAGCCGGATCCGCCGGGTCAGCAGTCGCCGGGCGCACAGCATGCCGAGTCCGGTGACCATGGCAACGCCCGCCACGGAACCCGCCGCGACGGCTGTGGTGTGGTACGCGTGCTCGCTGATGCCGACCGCCTCCGTCCACGAGGCGGGCACGGCGAGCCCCACGACATGCCCGGCGATGACCATGAAGGCACCGAGGTGGAACAGCGGACTGCCCCAGCGCAGCCAGCGGTTCTCCAGCAGCTGGCTGGTGTGGGAGGTCCAGCCGAACTGATCCTGCCGGTAGCGCCAGATGTGCCCGACGACGAACACGGCCAGGCAGATGTAGGGGAACGCCACCCACAGCAGCAGATCCGAGCCGCTGGCTGCGACGAGGGAAGAGGCGGTGCTCATCGAAGGCCTTCCGGGGAGGACAGGGGCGGAACGAGGGTCGGCTGAGCCTGCTCGGGCGGGACGAAGGTGCCGGGCGGGGCGAACTCCCCGCTCCCGTACGGGTCGAGTCCGACGTCCTCGTTGGGTGGTCCCTGGGCGGCCAGTTCGGCCACGGCCTTCAGGTCGGCTTCGGTCGCCGGGGGCAGGAGGCTGAGCAGGGCGGCCAGGACGTGCCGGTAGGGGGAGTCCGCGTCGGTCAGGGCTCGGTGGATGAGTTCCAGGCCGCGGCGGTGCTGCCGCAGCGGGGCCTCACCCGTTCCGGGACCGGCGAGGGCGGCGAACTCCACGACGACCGGGAGGTGGTCGGGCAGCTCTCCGTTGTCGATGTCCCAACCGGAGGCCTTGTACCGCTGGGCCAGGGTGAGCAGGGCCATGCCGCGGCGGCGGGTGTCGCCGTGCAGGTAGTAGGTGAGGTAGAGGCTGCTCTTGCGGCGCAGGTCGAACATCTCGACGTAGTGCCGTTCCAGTGCGCCGGGTTCCTGCCCGGTGAACCAGGCGGTGAAGGCGGCCAGTTCGGTGGCGGCCGACGAGGGGGGCAACGCGTTGACGGTGGCGGTGAGGGTCGGCCGGGCGGCGGCGAGTTCGGTGTCCGGGTACTGCAGCAGCAGCGAGCACAGCCGCAGCACCAGGACGCGGGCCTCCGCCTCCTCGGGCGTGCGCCGGGCCGGGCGGCGTACGGCTGCCCGCAGACGGGTGCGGACGATGGCGGGAACGGTGGCGGGGAGCGGGCTCACGCGTGGCCTCCGGCGGGGGCTTCGGGGTTGCGGCGGCGGAGGGTGGGGATGCCGAGCATGACCTTCCGCTCGGCCGGCTCACCGGAGGACTCCACCGGGCAGCGGTTCTCCATGGCGCTCAGGGCGGCCGCGTCCTCCTTGTGGGCGGCCGGGACGACGTAGCGGTCCTTGTACTTGGCCACCGCGAGCAGCCGGTGCAGGTCCTCGGCCTCCCGGGCGGTCAGCCCCACGGCCTTGACCGTGGTCTCCTCGGCGGCCTCGCCGAGCGTCTTCTGCCGCATGTACGAGCGCAACGCGGTCAGCTTCATCAGCACCCCGGCGACCACGTCCGTGTCCCCGGAGGTGAACAGCTCGGCGAGATACTCTAGGGGGATGCGCAGCCGGGTGACGGCGGCGAACACATGGTCCGGGTCGTCCTGGTTGCCGCCCGCAGAGGTGACCGCGTCCAGGACCGGGGAGAGCGGCGGCACGTACCAGACCATCGGCAGCGTGCGATACTCCGGGTGCAGCGGCAGCGCCACCTTGTACTTCGACACCAGCGCGTACACCGGCGAGCGGCGAGCCGCATCCAGCCAGTCCTCCGGAATGCCGGACTCCCGTGCGGCCGCGATCACCTCGGAATCGAACGGGTCCAGGAACACATCGCGCTGCGCGTCCAGCAGATCCTGCTCGTTGGGGGTCGCCGCGGCCTCGCCCACCTTGTCGGCGTCGTACAGCAGCAGCCCGAGGTAGCGCAGCCGGCCGACGCAGGTCTCGGAGCAGACGGTGGGCTGGCCTGCCTCGATGCGCGGGAAGCAGAAGGTGCACTTCTCGGCCTTGCCGGTGGCGTGGTTGACGTACACCTTCTTGTACGGGCACGCCGTCACGCACATGCGCCAGCCGCGGCAGCGGTTCTGGTCGACCAGGACGATGCCGTCCTCGACCCGCTTGTACATCGCGCCGGACGGGCAGGCGGAGACGCAGGCCGGGTTGAGGCAGTGCTCGCACAGCCGGGGCAGGTGGAAGAGGAAGGTCTGCTCGAACTCGAACTTGACCTTCTCGGCCCACTCGCCGCTCAGGTTCGGGTCGCCGCCCGCGTGCTCGGGAGCGCCACCGAGGCCGTCCTCCCAGTTGGCGCCCCAGGTGATGGCGGTGGGCTTCCCGGTGAGGACCGAGCGGGGACGGGCGACCGGGACGTCCTTACCGGCCGGCGCGGAGACGAGGTTGTCGTAGTCGTAGGTGACCGGCTCGTAGTAGTCCTCGATGGACGGAAGGTCGGGGTTGGAGAACAGCGACAGCAGTCGCTTCACCCGGCCCCCGGAGCGCAGGACGAGACGCCCGCGCTTGTCGAGCATCCAGCCGCCCTTCCACTGCTCCTGGTCCTCGTAACGGCGCGGGTAGCCGACGCCCGGCTTGGTCTCGACGTTGTTGAACCAGGCGTACTCGACGCCGGTTCGGTTGGTCCACGTCTGCTTGCAGGTGACCGAGCAGGTGTGGCAGCCGATGCACTTGTCGAGGTTCATCACCATCGCCACTTGGGCCATGACGCGCATATCAGTACTCCACGTCCTGCGAGCGACGGCGGATGACGGTGACCTCGTCGCGCTGGTTGCCGGTCGGGCCGTAGTAGTTGAAGGCATACGTGAACTGCGCGTAGCCGCCCGCGAGATGGGTGGGCTTGAGCAGCAGCCGCGTCAGGGAGTTGTGGATGCCTCCGCGCTTGCCGCTGACCTCGGTCTTCGGGACGTTCACGTTGCGGTCCTGGGCGTGGTACATGTACACCGTGCCCTCGGGCATCCGGTGGGTGACCACGGCGCGGGCGGCCACGACGCCGTTGCGGTTGTACGCCTCGATCCACTCGTTGTCCTTCACGCCGATCTTCTCGGCGTCGGCAGTGGACATCCAGATCACCGGGCCGCCCCGGGACAGGTCGAGCATGTACTTGTTGTCCTGGTAGTTCGAGTGGATGGACCACTTCGAATGCGGGGTCAGATAGCGCACGGTGACCTCTGCCCGGCCGGCCTCGTGCAACTGCTCGTCGCCGAAGTGCCGAGGTGAGTTCAACGGCGGCCGGTACACCGGGAGTTGCTCACCGAGCTCTGTCATCCAGTCGTGTTGCACGAAGAAGTGCTGGCGGCCGGTGAGGGTGTGCCAGGGCTTCTTGTGCTCGACGTTGATGACGAACGGCGAGTAGCGTCGGCCACCGGTCTCCGAGCCCGACCACTCGTACGACGTCATCACGGCCCGGGGCTGGGTGCGCGTGTCGGCGAAGGTGATCCGCTCGGCCTCGCGCTCGGAGGCCAGTTCCACCAGGCCCTCGCTGCCGGTCTGCCGCTCCAGCACCCGGAAGCCTTCCGTGGCGAGCCGCCCGTTGGTGGTGCCGGACAGGGCGAGGATCGCCTCACACATGTCGGAGGCGGTCGCCAACGAGGGACGGCCCTCCGCGATTCCGTCGCGGACGGTTCCGCAGCGGTGCCGCAGTTCGTCGATCTCCCGGTCGGGGTGCACGGTGACGCCCTTGGTGGTCGTCCCGAGCGTGTCGAGCAGCGGGCCGACGGCGCGCATCTTCTCGGCTATGGCCGCGTAGTCGCGCTCAATGGTGACGAGTTTGGGCATGGTCCGGCCGGGGATCGGCTCGCACTCGCCCGCCTTCCAGTCCCGTACGGCACCTCCGGGCTGGGCGAGTTCGTCGGGGGTGTCGTGCGTGAGCGGCACGGCCAGGACGTCCGTGCGCGTCCCCAGGTGCTCGGCGGCCAGCTCGCTGAACCGGTCGGCGATGGTCAGGAACGTGTCGTAGTCGGTGCGGGCCTGCCAGGGCGGGGCGATGGCCGGGGTGAAGGCGTGGACGAAGGGGTGCATGTCGGTCGAGGACAGGTCGTCCTTCTCGTACCAGGTCGCCGCGGGCAGGACCACGTCGGCCATCAGCCCGGTCGAGGTCATCCGGAAGTCCATGCAGACCAGCAGGTCGAGCTTGCCCTCGGGGGCCTCCTCATGCCAGACGATCTCCTCCGGGCGCCCCTCGGGTGGGGTTTCCTGGGAGCGGACGGCGGCGTCGGTACCGAGCAGGTGACGCAGGAAGTACTCGTTGCCCTTACCGGAGGAGCCGAGCAGGTTCGCCCGCCACACGGTCAGCACGCGCGGGAAGTTGGCCGGGTCGTCGGGGTCCTCTACGGCGAACCGCAGCCGCCCCGACTTCAGCTCGTCGACGATGTGCTCGGCGACCGGTCGGCCCGCCCGCGCCGCCTCGTCCGCCAGATCGAGGGGGTTGCGGTTGAAGCCGGGGTGGCCCGGCGTCCAGCCCAGCCGCACCGCCTGGGCCAGGCAGTCGGCGAAGCCCTTGCCCTGGAACCTCCCCTGCCCGAGGGGGGAGGCCAGCTCGTCGGGCCCGAAGGCCTCGTAGCGCCACTGGTCGGAGTTCAGGTACCAGTAGGAGGTGCCGGCCATGTGCCGGGTGGGACGCTGCCAGTCGAAGGCGAACGCCAGGTGCTGGAAGCCCGTCAGCGGACGGACCTTCTCCTGGCCGACGTAGTGCGCCCAGCCTCCGCCGTTGACGCCCTGGCAGCCGGTCATCGTGGTCAGCGCCAGGAAGGCGCGATAGATGGTGTCGGAATGGAACCAGTGGTTCGTGCCCGCGCCCATCGCGATCATCGAACGGCCCCGGGTGCGTTCGGCGTTGCGGGCGAACTCGCGGGCGATGCGGGCCGCCTGCTCGGCCGGCACCGAGGTGATCGTCTCCTGCCAGGCCGGGGTGTACGGCTGGGACGCGTCGTCGTACGCCAGCGGCCAGACACCGGGCAGACCGGGCCGGGCCACCCCGTACTGGGCCAGCATCAGATCGAAGACCGTGGTGACGAGCCGCCCGCCGACGCGGCGCACGGGCACCCCGCGCACCATGACCGAGCCGCCCTCTGTCGCCCCCTCGTCGAACCGGGGCAGCGTCACCCGCACCGTGTCCTCTGCCGACTCCAGCAGACTCAACTCCGGCACCACGCCGCCCAGATCGAGGTTCCAGCGGCCCTGCTCGGCTTCCCCCCAGCGGAAGCCGAGCGAGCCGTTCGGCACCACCGGTTCACCGGTGGCCGAGTCGAGGAAGACCGTCTTGGACTCGGCGTGTTCGGTGTCGTGTCCGAGATCGGCGGCCGTCAGGAACCCGTCCGGGACGAGACCGTGTTCATGCTCGCGCAGGCCCACCAGGAAGGGGGCATCGGTGAACTTCCGCAGGTAGTCCTGGAAGTAGGGAACTTCGCGTTCGACGAGGAACTCGCGCAGGATCACGTGGCCCATGGCCATCGCCAGCGCCCCGTCGGTGCCCGGGTGCGGGGCCATCCACTCGTCGGCGAACTTGACGTTGTCGGCGTAGTCGGGGCTGACCGCGACGACCTTGGTGCCGTTGTAGCGGGTCTCGGTCAGGAAGTGCGCGTCGGGGGTGCGGGTGACGGGGATGTTGGAGCCCCACATCACCAGGTAGCCCGCGTTCCACCAGTCGGCCGCCTCGGGGACGTCGGTCTGGTCACCGAAGACCTGCGGGGAGGCGACCGGCAGGTCGGCGTACCAGTCGTAGAAGGACAGCAGCGTCCCGCCGATCAGCGACATGAAGCGGGAGCCGGCCGCGAAGGACGCCATCGACATCGCGGGGATCGGGGAGAAGCCGGCGACGCGGTCGGGGCCGTACGTCTTGATGGTGTGCACCTGGGCGGCGGCGACCAGCTCGGCCACCTCGTCCCAGTCGGCACGCACCAGCCCGCCCTTGCCGCGGGCCCGCTTGTAGGCGCGGGCCTTCGCCGGATCGCCGGTGATCTCCCCCCACGCCGCCACCGGGTCACCCAGGCGCCGCCGGGCCTCGCGCCACAGCTTCAGCAGCGCGCCCCTTACGTAGGGGTAGCGGACCCGGCTGGGGGAGTAGGTGTACCAGGAGAACGACGCACCGCGCGGGCAGCCGCGCGGCTCGTACTCGGGGCAGTCGGTGCCGATCGACGGATAGTCGGTGGCCTGGTGCTCCCAGGTGATGATCCCGTCCTTGACGTACACCATCCACGAGCACGAACCGGTGCAGTTCACGCCGTGCGTGGAGCGCACCACCTTGTCGTGCGCCCACCGGTCCCGGTAGAAACCCTCCCACTTCGGGTCGGCTTCGCCGAACACTGCGCGTCCGTCGGCCGAGACCTCACGGCGGCTCAGCAGCCTGCGCGCGGCCAGCGGCCAGCCTCCTTCGACGCGCGACTGTCCGGGCCGTGCCTTCTGATCGTTCTCCATGGTCGTGAACGTTAGGTTTTTGCCATCGGCAGGGCCTTGGGCCTAACGGCCCTCACTGCACGTCCTACCGGTCCCGTCCATGTCCGGCTCTGGGGGACCGAGGTCCCTCTTGCCAACCGTTGAATGCTTGTTTGGGGCCTTATGCGCGGACGTTGGGAGGGCGCGGCTGCCGTGGTGCATGGGAGCGGACGCCAGACGAGCGGTGTCGGCTGTGCCTGGGCCGAAGCTCCCTCGTGGACCCGGCCGTTCGGCCCTGTTTGCTATCGGCGATCGAGGACCAGCGACGCTGTGGCCGGAGCCCGCCCGGCCCAGGCGCCGACGGGGACGGCCTGATGATGCTGTGGCGTGATCGACCCGAAGCTGCCACGGACTGTCGCGTCCCGCCGCCCGGCCACCACCTCCACTCGCGCCGAAGGTGCCACGGCAGGCGCGGCGTGCCTCCGGGTCGGTCACCATCCGGTCGTCCCACCGCGTACCCGCCGCGTCAGGGACGTGGCGGACGAACAGCCCTACCCGCACCGGCCGGTCGGACCGGCCGTGAACTGCTGGAGACACCCTGATGAGTGCTGTCACCCTCGCCTCGGCCCCCGAGGACGCCACCGCCCTCGCAGCGGCGGAGGAGCACCACGCCCAGTTGGCCGGCGAACTGGCCGGACGCGTGGCGATGCTGCTGACCGCCGCGGAACGTGACGCCCGGGCAGCCGAGAAGATCCGCGCCGGGCTCGTCGCCTTCTGTGAGCGGGAGCTGCTGCCGCATGCGAGCGCGGAGGAGACCACGCTGTATCCCGCCGCGCGGCACCTGCCCGACAGCCGCCTGCTCATCGAGAGCCTGATCGCCGAGCACAGCTGCCTCATGTCCCTGGTCGACGCCCTGCGCGCCGCGCCCACCCCCTTCGGCGCGGCGACCGAAGCCCGGGCCCTTCAGGTGCTCTTCGAAGAGCACGTGGCCAGGGAGAACGGCCTGGTGCTGCCCCTGCTCGCCGTGGCACCGGCCATCCGTCTGGCCGCGCTGCTCGGCGAAATGCGTGAGGAACTGGCGCGGCGTACGCCGACTGGCGGTACCGCCGCGTCCCGGAACACGGTCAGCGACGAGACTGAGGAGAGCGGCGGCTGCGGCGGACAGTGCGGCTGCGGCGCTGGGAAGGAGGCTGACGTTCCGGAACTGGACGTGCGCTCGGTCCCTCACGCCCTGCGCCACGCCACGGTCTTCGGCGCGCTCGACGCCGTCCCGGCCGGAGCCGCCATGGTGCTGATCGCACCACACGACCCGCTGCCGCTGCTGGCGCAGATCGAAGACCGCAGCCCCGGCACCTTCTCCGTCGAGTACCTGGAACGCGGCCCCGAGGCCTGGCGGCTCCAGCTCAGCCACCGCTGACCGCGCCCTGCCCGCATGCACACGAGAACGAAGGACGAGACATCATGAACGCTGCGCGCCGCCGCACCAGCACCTTGATCGGCATGGTCGGCCTCGCGGTGGGAGCCGCCGGACCGGTCATGCTGCTGCGGGGCCGCAGCGGCAGGCAGGAGATTCGAGCGGAACTGGCCGCGCAGAAGATCACGTTCCCGGATCACGGTCTGCCCCCGCGCCTGGCTCACTTCGCGGGCAGCCCCGTAGAAACCGGCCCTGCCGCCCATGCCTACGCCGAGCTCATCAAGGACCATCTCGTCAAGGCCACCGGTGGACGCACCTACGCGCAGATCACCGAGGAACTGCACGCCGGCGGAGGCGACGACGAGAAGCTCGCCCAGCTGCGCCAGACTGCCTTCATGGGCGAAACGCTGCGCGGCTCCCTCCTGTCCGCCTACCAGGCATGGCACCTCACCACGCTGGTCACGGGCCTGGGAGGTGCGCTGACCGGTCTCGGCGCGGCGCTGGTGGCCACGGCGAACGCCCTGGGCACGAACCCGCGTTGCCGGTGATCTGCCCGGCCCCGTAAGCCACACCTCGTCCTTCGGCCGGTTCGAGCCGGGGCAAGCCCCCCTACGTCCCGAGTGCCGAAGGACGATCCGCGCGCGTGCCGGATTTGGCGGTCCTCTCAACCTCTGCAACACGTCGCAGGGTTGGCCGAGTGCGTGCGCCCTGAGCTGCCTTGTGGAACGAGGGACTGTTGGCCCACCGCGAAGGGCTGATCGGCCGCCGCGCCGGACCAAATCGACGCCGCATGCTGATCAGCGACCGATCCGGAGGTATTCCGTGTACTACTGCAACCAGCGTCCGTGCGGCTGCCTGCACGCTGGGCGCGGCCACCGGATGGCTTGTCGCGGGCGTCATCGCGTACGCGGCGATCCTGGCCACCGGACCGCTGGCCGAAGCGCCGGACGGTATCGGCTCCCTGGTCCTGGTGTGGCTTGCCGGATTCGTCGCACAGGTCCTCATCGGCGCCCTGACGTATCTCCTGCCGATCGTGCTCGGTACCGGCCCCAAGGAACGGGCCGAGCTCAGGGCGGTGCTGGAGCGTGGCTGGCCGGTCCGCCTGGCGACCCTCAACACAGGTGTTGCACTGCTGGCGCTCCCGCTGCCCGGTCTTGTCGGCGCAGCCGGCGTGCCGCTGGTCGCGGCGTCCGGAGTGACGTTCCTCGTTTCGACGGTCTGGGTCCTGGTTCGAGGTGTGGGCCGCGTCGGAGAGGGCGGCTCGTCGCGACGGCCGGTCCTGCTGGGCTCGGCGGCGGGCGCCGTACTCACCGTATTGGCTGTCATGGTGGCCAACAGCGGCGGCGGCACGGACAGCTCGACCGTCGCCGCCGGGGCGGGCAGCGGCGTCGCCACCGTCACGCGGACCGTCGACGTCACCTTGGCCGACATGCGCATCCAGCCGGGCCGGATCGAGGTCCCCAAGGGAACCGGACTGAAGCTGAAGGTCACCAACGAGGACGCCCAGCACCACGACCTGAAGGTCGAATGCGGCCCCGCCACCCCCGCTCCTCTCCCAGGGCCAGACTCGCACCCTCGACGTCGGACAGGGCACCAGGAATCGCACCGCCTGGTGCACCCTGCCCGGACACCTGGCCGCCGGGATGACCCTCGACATCGTCGTGGAGACCAGTTCCGGCGAGACCACCGCCGGCCACGACGGGCAGATGTCCATGGCCGGCAGCAGCGGAGGCCTGGATCTCGCAGCCGACTTCTCCCACGGCTGGAAGGCCCGTGACGCCTCGCTGGCCCCGGTGGCCGGAGGAACGGTGCACCGGATCGAGTTGCACGCCGTCCGCCGGACCATCGTGGTCGCTCCGGGCGTCAAGCAGCAGATGTGGACCTTCGGCGGCACCGCGCCGGGGCCCACTCTGCACGGCAAGGTGGGCGACGTCTTCGAGATCACCATCGTCAACGACGACCCCACCATGGGCCACGGCATCGACCTCCACGCCGGCTCCCTCGCCCCCGACCAGGCCATGCGGACCATCCAGCCCGGGCAGCGCCTGGTCTACCGCTTCCGCGCCGACAGGGCCGGGGCCTGGCTGTACCACTGCAGCACGGCACCGATGCTCCAGCACATGGGCAACGGTATGTACGGCGCCGTCATCATCGACCCGCCGGGCCTGGCGAAGGTGGACCGCGAGTACGTGTTGGTCTCCTCCGAGCTGTACCTCGGTACCCCTGGCAGCGCGGCCCAAGTGGCGAAGATGCGTCAGGACACTCCGGACGCCTGGGTGTTCAACGGCATCGCCGCCCAGTACGCCAAGGCGCCGCTGAAGGCGACAGCGGGGCAGCGCGCCCGCTTCTGGGTGGTGGCCGCCGGACCGAGCGACGGCATCTCCTTCCACATGGTCGGCACCGTCTTCGACACCTTGTACAAGGAAGGTGCCTACCTGCTCGAGCCCGGCCAGGCCGGCGGTTCGCAGGTCCTGGACCTGGCCGTGGCCGAGGGCGGTTTCGTCGAGACGACGTTCCCGGCGGCCGGGCGCTACTCCTTCGTCGATCACGACATGCGCCATGCGGAAGCCGGGGCGACGGGCATGATGGAGGTGAGCAAGTAGTGGGCACCGTCGGCCTGTGGTCCCTGGTGCGCTTCCTCCATGTGACGGGCGCCGTTGTGTGGGTCGGTGGGCAGTTGGCCCTGACCCTGGTGGTGCTGCCACTGGCCCGGCGGATGTTGTCCGCGGAGGCCAGGGATCGCTTCGCGGCCGAGGCTGGCCGCCGGTTCGGGCTTCTGACGGGGACGGTGTTCCTCCCCGTCCAACTGGGTACCGGGTGGGCCATGGCCTGGCACAAGGGCGTCACCCGGGCCTCGCTCGCCGAGCCCGGGTACGGGCGCACCCTTGCCACGAAACTCGGATTGTTCGTGCTGGTGATGCTCGCGGCGGCAGGGCACGGCATCGCCTACTCCAAGGGCCCGCGCCGAAATGGCCCGGGCGTTGGCCGTCGTATCGCTGGTCGGCTCGCTGGGTGTCGTCCTGCTCGCCACCGCCTTGCCCGCCACGTAGACCGCGCGCGGCGCGGACATCCACGACGAGACGCCGCCTTCGGCCCGGGTCGTCCGGTCCGCAGCCGGGGACGGACGGCCCTCGCGATGCGTCCTGTGACGACCGAAGGTAGACGACATACGGGGAGCCCCCCACACCACTGGGGCCCCTCACAGGAGTTGAGGAGCCGCGCATGCAGACCCGGGAGATCGACGCCGGCGTGCTGGAGACGCTGATGGCCGCGGCCGTGGCGGCGCCGTCGATCCACAACACGCAGCCGTGGCGCTTCGGGCTGCAGGCGGCCACCCGGACCATCGAGGTCCGCGCCGACAACAGGCGAACACTGCCGCTGGCCGACCCCGACCGACGGGCCCAGCATCTGTCCGTGGGCGCCGCGGTCCTCAACCTACGGGTTGCCACCGCGCACCTGGGCTGGGACCCCATGGTCCGGCTGCTGCCCGATCCCCGCGAGCCGGACGTGCTGGCCACCGTACAGCTGACCACCCCCGCGGGAGAGTTGCCGGACTGCCGGTGGCTGTACCCGGCCGTCGAGCGGCGCCACACCAGCCGGATGCCGTTCACCGGTCGTCCGGTACCCGAGGCGGTCGTGGCGGAGATGGCCGAGGCCGCACGGGCCGAGGGCGCGCGCCTGCACGTCCCGGACTTCGCCGAAACCCGGCTGCTGCTCGGGCTGACCGCCGAGGCCGAAGCACGCAACCAGGCCCACCCGGCACGGACCGCCGAATCCCGCACCTGGATCACCGCCCCCGGTGCGCACGTGCCCTACGGCATCCCGCTCACCGCTCTCGGCCCACAGGACGCGGACGGACGGATACCGATGCGCGACTTCACCGGCCGACTGCCCGTACCGCACCTGCCGGACCGGCGCTTCGAGCGTCACGTTCAGATGGCCCTGCTGTGGACGGCCCACGACCGGCGAGAGGACTGGCTGCGCGCGGGACAGGCCCTGGAACACGTGCTGTTGACTGCCACCGCGCATGGGGTGCGCACCTCCTTGCTGCACCAGGCGATGGAATGGCCGGATCTGCGGGCGGCGGCCTGCCTGCCGCAGCGGCGCTGCTGTCCCCAGCTGATCATCCGGTTCGGCTATGGACCGGACGGTGGCCGCACACCGCGTGCCTCCGCACAGACGGTCCGGCATCGCGTGGACTGAGCGGGCCGCCCCCCCCACGGGGCCGCTGACACCCCGCGGTGCGCTGGGTCAGTCCCTGACGGGCGTGCCGATGATCTCCCGCCCGGTGACCATCTCGGCCTCGATCCGCAGGAAGACCCAGTCCTGGGTGACCACCCAGGAGAGCGGGCCGGTCCGGGAGAGGCGTTCGTGTTCCGCGGGATCGGTCACCGCGGTGGCGCGGCCGGTGACGACCACGCTCCAGCCCGAGTGCTCGGCGGCGTTGAAGTCGTCCGCCTCGAAGGCGACCACGACTCCGTCGACAGCGCGCACCAGGTCGGACGTGGCCGAAGTGCGCACCAGGATCGAGGAGTCCGTGTCCAGGCCGAAATTGACGGGGAGGACAGCGGGCAGCGCCTGTCGGGTGTAGACGATGCGTCCGACCGGCACCTTGGCCAGCAGGCGCAGGCACTCCTGCCGATCGAGTGCGCGGAAGCCGTCGTTGTGGGACATCGGTCCATACTCTCTCACTCGGCCGAGGCCGTGATAGGGCCGGAGGGCCCTCATGGTCGTCTTCTGCCCGCAGGTGAAGCGAACTCACAGCGCGGGTGTCCGAGGGGCCGCCTGGTCATACGTGATCGGATGAAAGGCCCGCTCACGGGGTCGGACGGCCCCAGAACGACCAGGCCTGAAAGGGCCGGCCTCCCCTCACCGGTCTCCGGCCCGCGGAGAGGGCCGGTCGGCCCTGACGGCCCGCCCGGTGATCGGCCCATACGGCCCCCGCGCGAGGACCGGTCGGATGGGCAGGAGGCACCGACGGCCCCATGCACCAGCGCCCCGGATCACGAAACCTGGACAAGGGTCGCCGCGCCGTCAGAGCGGGGTGGCCGGAACCTTGCGATCAGGGAGGGACACGATGGTGGTCCAACGGTCTGGGAGAAGCGACGCGACATCGTCGGCGCACGAGCCGGTGCCGGGCCGCGCCTGGCTGATGCTGGCGCTGGCCACGGTCGGCTTCGCCGTCAACTTCTGGGCCTGGGCGCTGCTCAGTCCGCTCGGCCCGCGGTTCAAGGACAGCCTGCACCTCAGCTCGTTCCAGCAGTCGCTGCTGGTGGCGGTGCCGGTCGTGGTCGGCTCCCTGGGCCGCATCCCGATCGGCGCGCTCACCGACCGATTCGGCGGACGGGTGATGTTCCCGCTCGTGTCGGCGGCCACCATCGTGCCCGTGCTCTACCTGGGCCTTGCCGGGCACTCCTCCCTGACCGCCCTGCTGGTCGGCGGGTTCTTCCTCGGCATCGGCGGCACCGCGTTCGCCGTCGGCGTCCCCTTCGTCAACGCCTGGTTCCCGCCCGAGCGGCGCGGTCTGGCGATCGGCGTCTTCGGCGCCGGCATGGGCGGCACCGCCATCAGCGCCGTGACCACGGTCAAGCTGGTCAAGGCGCACAGCATGGCCACCCCGTTCCTGATCACCGCCGCGGTCCTGGCCGTCTACGCGCTGATCGCCGCGCTGCTGCTGCGTGACGCGCCCGGCCGTACCGTGCCCACCGAGCCGCTGGCCCGCCGGCTGGGTGCCACTCTGAAGCTCGGGATCACCTGGCAGGCGTCCGCGCTGTACGCGGTCGCGTTCGGTGGCTACGTCGCCTTCTCCGTCTACCTGCCCACGTACCTCAAGACCGGCTACGGGCTCACCCAGGCCGACGCCGCGAACCGCATGGCCGGGTTCGTGCTCCTCGCCGTGGCCATGCGCCCGGTCGGCGGCTGGCTGTCCGACCGCCTGGGCCCGGCACGGGTGCTCGCCGCGGCGCTGTCCGTGGTCGTGGCCGGAGCGGTCGTCCAGTCCTTCACCCCGGACCTCGCCCCGGTGGGCACCATCGCCTTCCTGGCCATGGCCGCCGCGCTCGGCGCGGGCAGCGGAGCGACCTTCGCCCTGGTGGCCCTGCTGACTCCGGCCAACAAGGTCGGCTCGGTCACCGGCGTGGTCGGAGCCGCGGGCGGGCTGGGCGGCTTCCTGCCGCCGCTGGTGATGGGCTCGCTGTACGGCAAGTACGGGACGTACGCGGCCGGCCTCGCCCTGCTCGCCGTCGTGGCCGCGGCTGCGCTCGCCTACACCCTCACCGGTGTCCGCGCCGCCGCCGAAGGCAGCGAGCGGAAGCAGCGCACCGGCCGCCCGCGTGGCCACCGCACCGCACGCACCACCGCGTAGGCGAGGGGACGCGAACGGTGCGTCGAGCAACGACGGCGGGCTACGGGCGGGTTGAGAAAAACCGGCACATTGAGGAAGGAGGAGAAGTCCGGTGTGCGAGTACTGCGGCTGCCAGTCGCTGACGACCATCGAGGAACTGACCCGGGAGCACGACGAGGTCGTCCGCCTCATCGGCCACCTTCGCACCGCTCGCCAAGGGGGGAGTGTGGGCCGGATGGCCGAGACCGCACGGGAGATCGCGAGGGTCCTCGACCCGCACACCCAGGTCGAGGAGCACGGACTGTTCCCGGCCCTGGCCGCCGAATTCCCCGACCAGATCGCCGCTCTGGAGGCCGAGCACCGGCAGGTGGAAGCGGTGCTGGCCGAGACCGCAGACGGCGTGACGCCTTCGGACCCGACCTGGCCGGACCGGCTGATCGAGGCGATGGACATGCTGCGCGACCACATCCTCAAGGAGCAGGACGGCGTCTTCCCGGCCGCACTCGCCAACCTCAGCATCGAGGAGTGGGAAGCGGTCGAGGCCACGCGTGCCAAGGCAGGCAGCACCCTGTCGCGGCCGGCCGCCTGAACGTCCGGCTCTGCACGCAGACGATCTTCAACAAGCCGCGCGGGGTTCCGGGCTGATGCCGACAACCGGATCACCGGCGCCCGGCTGGTCAAGGACGCTTTGGGCTGGCACATCGCCTTCCGTGTGCAGACATGGGCAGTCAAGCCCGAGCCGCACCAGGGGCCGGAAGCCTGCATTGACGCCTTGCCTGCCGGACGGCACCGGCGACCGCGACAAGTGGCTGACGCCCAAGGAGAAGGCCAAGCTCCTCCAACTGGAGCGGCAGGCCGCGCAACGCAAGACGTTCCGCAGGCACGGAGAGAAGACCTCCCGCCGTTTGCAGCACACCTACGATCAGATCAAGCAGCTGCGAGCGAAAGCCACGCGACGAGCCCTCGACTGGCAGCACCAGACCACCACCTACCTCGCCCGCACCTACGGCACGGTCGTGGTCGAACAACTCGACATCCTCGGCATGACCAAAGCCCCCAAGCCGAAGCCCGACCCCGACAACGAGGGCGAGTTCTTGCGCAACGGCGCCAGGGCGAAGGCCGGGCTCAACCGCTCCATCGCCCAGGAGGCGTGGGGTCGGACCGTGACGATGCTGACGTACAAGAGCGCCCGCTTGGGCGGCCGGCTCCTCAAGGCCCCGCCCCGCACACCTCCCAGCGGTGCTCAGCCTGCGGCTTCATCTCCCCTGGCAGCCGAGAGAGTCAAGAGAAATTCGCGTGCAAGAACCCCGACTGCGGCTTCGTCGGCAATGCCGACTGGAACGCGGCCCGCAACATCGTGCACCTGTACCGGATCGGCCACGTCATCGTGGAGGTCCCGGCCGCCGGAAGGCGCGGTCGCAGGGCGGGTAAAACCGTCAAACCTGCCGCAGCAATGCAGGCAGGAATCCCCTTCCTGAGCTTGCGAAGGGAGGGGAGAACTTCAACGGAGCCGCGACACCCAGCTCGTCAACTCGGCACTCGCCCTCCCCGCCGCGGCTGGGAGAGTGTGGGCTGATCATTGCTGTGCAGGCATTCCGCCGAAGGCTCGTGACCTCAGCGCCTGTCAGCAACCGAGTTCCGCTCCAGTACTTCCTTCATCCGCTGGTGGCGGGCGAACTCACGCCCCAACGGGGGAGTGTGGACGCGTTGCACGAGGAGGGACCAGAGACCGGCCCCCACCCCGACGACGGCCGGTATCAGCAGCCAGACCAGTGCTCCCACGGGCGCGCCTCCTTCGGCCGTATGTGCGGGCGCCTTTCCGATCTCAGCTGGTGTAAACGGGGTGAGTCCTGGCCTTCTGGCTCAGCAAAGGGGTGGTGGTGGCGGAGGACTCGGGGCTCCCGTCGAGGGATGCTCCGTTTGGCTCTCTGCGGCAGGTGTGCCCCGAACGGCCCTGGTGGGCACCCGGCGCGGCAGCAGAGGGTGGGGTTTGCAGACCGGCATGTACGGCACCCGGAGCCCGGCCCCGACTCGGAAAGGATCCCCGATGTCCGTCGACACGCAGCAGACGCCCGTCCAGCTGGAGGAGGATGAGCTGAGGTCACTGGACGCCCACTGGCGCGCCGCGAACTACCTGTCCGTCGGCCAGATCTACCTCATGGCCAACCCCCTGCTCACCGAGCCCCTGCGCCCCGAGCACGTCAAACCGCGGCTGCTGGGCCACTGGGGTACGTCGCCCGGCCTGAACCTGGTGCACACACACCTCAACCGCGTCATCAAGGCCCGCGGCCTGGACGCCCTGTGCATCTGGGGGCCTGGTCACGGCGGCCCGGCCGTGCTGGCGAACTCCTGGCTGGAGGGCTCGTACACCGAGATCTACCCGGACATCACGCGCGACGCGGGCGGCATGGGCCGACTGTTCAAGCAGTTCTCCTTCCCCGGCGGGGTGCCCAGCCATGTCGCACCGGAGACGCCGGGCTCGATCCACGAGGGCGGCGAGCTCGGCTACTCGCTCTCCCACGCCTACGGCGCCGCCCTCGACAACCCGAACCTGCTGGTCGCCTGCGTGATCGGTGACGGTGAGGCGGAGACCGGACCGCTGGCTGCCTCCTGGCATTCCAACAAGTTCCTCGACCCCGTCAACGACGGCGCGGTCCTGCCGATCCTGCACCTCAACGGCTACAAGATCGCCAACCCGACCGTCCTGGCGCGGCTGCCCGAGCACGAACTCGACGAACTGCTGCGCGGCTACGGACATGCCCCCATTCACGTCACCGGCGACGACCCGATGGCCGTCCACCGGGCGATGGCCGCCGCGATGGACGACGCACTGGAACGCATCGCGGCCATCCAGAGCAGCGCCCGGGAGGACGGCGTGGCGGAGCGGCCGCACTGGCCGGTGATCGTGCTGCGCACTCCGAAGGGCTGGACCGGCCCGGCCGAGGTCGACGGCGTCCCCGTCGAGGGGACCTGGCGTGCCCATCAGGTCCCGCTGGCCGCCGTACGGGACAATCCCGAGCACCTGCGGCAGCTGGAGCAGTGGATGCGCTCCTACCGTCCGGAGGAACTGTTCGACGAGCACGGCGCTCCGCGTCCCGACGTGCTCGCCTGTATCCCCGAGGGCAGGCGCCGACTGGGCGCCAATCCCCACGCCAACGGCGGCCTGCTGCTGCGCGAGCTGCCGCTGCCGCCCCTGGAGAAGTACGCCGTCGAGGTCGACAAACACGGCGCGACCCTGCACGAACCCACCCGCGTTCTCGGCGACCTGCTCGAGGACGTCATGCACGCCACGAGTGGACGGCGCGACTTCCGGCTCGTCGGCCCCGACGAGACCGCCTCCAACCGCCTCCAGGCGGTCTACGAGGCCAGCGGCAAGGCCTGGCAGGCCCAGGTGCTCCAGGTGGACGAGCACCTCGAGCGTCACGGCCGGGTGATGGAGATCCTGTCCGAACACACCTGCCAGGGCTGGCTGGAGGGCTACCTCCTCACCGGCCGGCACGGGCTGTTCTCCTGCTACGAGGCGTTCGTGCACATCGTCGACTCGATGGTCAACCAGCACATCAAGTGGCTGCGCACCACCCGCCGTCTGCCCTGGCGCGCTCCGATCGCCTCCCTCAACTACCTGCTGACCTCGCATGTGTGGCGCCAGGACCACAACGGCTTCTCCCACCAGGACCCCGGCTTCGTCGACCACATCCTCAACAAGAGCCCCGAGGCGGTACGGGTGTACCTGCCGCCGGACGCCAACACCCTCCTCTCCGTGGCCGATCACGCACTGCGCAGCAAGGACTACGTCAACGTCATCGTGGCCGGCAAGCAGCCCTGCTTCGACTGGCTCTCCATTGAGGAGGCGAAGGTCCACTGCGCGCGCGGTGCAGGTATCTGGGAGTGGGCGGGCACCGAGGACGGCACCCGTGAACCGGATGTGGTGCTGGCCTGCGCCGGCGACGTTCCGACCCAGGAGGTGCTGGCCGCCGCCCAGTTGCTGCGCCGGCAGCTGCCGGAGCTGACGGTGCGGGTGGTCAACGTCGTCGACATCGCGCGGCTGCTGCCGGGCGAGGAACATCCGCACGGGATGAGCGACTTCGAGTACGACGGCCTGTTCACCCCGGACAAGCCCGTGATCTTCGCCTACCACGGTTACCCGTGGCTGATCCACCGTCTGGCCTACCGCCGCACCGGCCACCGCAACCTGCACGTGCGCGGCTACAAGGAGATCGGCACCACCACCACGCCGTTCGACATGGTGGTCCGCAACGACCTCGACCGCTACCGCCTCGTCATGGACGTCATCGACCGCGTCCCCGGCCTCGCGGTCCGCGCCGCCGCCGTACGCCAGCACATGGAGGACGCCCGCCAGCGCCACCACGACTGGATCCGCGAACACGGCATGGACCTGCCCGAGGTCGCCGACTGGACGTGGGATGGCTGACCAGCCGTCTTCCGTCTCCGACGCCCCGGCCGCACGACAGCCCGTGGCCGGGGTACGACACCATCCAGCGGTGATCGCTCATCACAGCTGGCGTGCCGAGGACGTTCAGCTCCGCGTCGCCGACGCCATCACCAAGTTCGCCGGCTCGATGACGTTCGCCTACATCCACGCCGGAAGCGTCAGCCTGTTGACGAGAGCGGAACGATCCACTCGACGACGGTGCCACTCGGCTGGTTCGCGCGGACGCTGAAGTTGCCGCCCAACTCCTCTGCGCGCTTGCCCAGGTTGGCCAAGCCGCTGCGGCGGGTGGTCGCCGGGTCGATTCCGCGGCCGTTGTCGGCCACCTGCAGCCGCAGAGCGGAGTCGGTGACCTCGACGCCGACGTCGACGCTGGTGGCGTGCGCGTGCCGGGCGGCGTTGGACAGGGCCTCGCCGAGCACGGCCAGCAGTTGCTCGGCTTGTCCGGCGGATACGGCGGTGTCCAGCAGCCCGGTCATGCGGAGCGCGGGGGAGAAGCCGAGCGGCTCGACGGCCCGTTCGGTGGCCGCCACCAGTTGCGCGCGCAGCCCGCTGCCGCGCCGGGTCCGGTCGTGCTCGCGCAGGCCGTAGATGGTGGAGCGGATGATCTTGATGGTGTCGTCCAGGTCGTTCACGACGCGCTGGATCCGTTCGCCGACCTGCGGCCGGTCGGAGACTCGGCCCAGCGTGGACTGCAGAGACAGCGCCCCGGCGAACAGCCGCTGGATGACCAGGTCATGGAGGTCCCGGGCGATCCGGTCACGGTCGTTGAGCACGACCATGCGCTCGGTGTCGCGCCGGTGCTCGGCGACGTCCAGTGCCAGCGCCGCCTGGTTGCCGAACCCGGTGACCATGTCGATGACGGCGTCGGTGAAGAGAGAACCGCCGGGTAGGTTCGCGACCTGCAGCACGCCGCGGACGTGCTCGCGGGTGCCGAGGGGGACGAAGAACGCCGGGCCCAGCTCCACCACCGAGGCGCTGCCGCCCTCCGCGCGCGGGTCGGCGCTGACGGCCTCGCTGGTGATCGTCTCGCCGGACGTGTAGACCTTGGCGGCCAGTGTCGAGGCGGGCAGCAGCAGCCCGCGGACCTCTTCGCAGGGCGCGCCCGAGGCGGCCTCGATGACGAGCTCGCCCTTGTCTCCGACCGGCACGGCCAGGGTGACCAGGTCCGCGCCGGCGATCTCGCGCACGGTGGTGGTGAAGGAGTCCAGCACGGCGCCGGGCTCCGCGCCGGACAGGAGGCTGCGGGTCAGTTCGTTGCTGGCCGCCAGCCACCGCTGTCGGTGGTGGGCGTCCTCGTAGAGACGTGCGTTGTCGATCGCCACGCCGGCCGCCGCGGCCAGGGTGCGCAGCACTGCCTCGTCGTCGCTGTCGAACTCCGCGCCGCTCTGCTTGTTGGTCAAGTACAGGTTGCCGAAGACCTGGTCCCGCACGCGGACAGGGGCGCCGAGGAAGCTGGTCATGGGCGGGTGCCCGTCCGGGAAGCCGGCGGAGTCCGGGTGGTCCGCCAGGTTCGCCAGGCGCAGCGGCTCCGGGTGCCGGATGAGCAAGCCGAGGATGCCCTCGCCGCGCGGGTAGTTCCCGATGCGGGCGATGGCCTCCTCGTCGATGCCGACGGTGACGAACTGCTTGATCGTGCCTTCCTCGCCCAGCACGCCGAGCGCCCCGTACTGGGCGTCGACCAGGGAGACCGCGGATTCCACGATGCGGTGCAGCACCACCTCCAGGTCGAGGTCGGAGCCCACCGCCAGCACCGCGTCGAGCAGCGTGTGGACCCGGTCCCGGGCCGCCCGCACCTGCGCCACCTGCTGCTGCAGGTCGTCCAGCAGCACGTCCAGCCGCAGCTGTGGAGACATCCCCGACGCCTCCATCTCACGCGAACCCTGCGCGCGTTCTTCCACCACAGCTCCCCTCACCGTCTCTCCCCCAAGAATGCCCGACGAGCGAAATCTGTTCGACGGCACCCGGTGCATGGGCTGCACGCGTCTCATGATCGGTCAGCCGTCGGCGGGCTGTCGCACGGGCCAGCCCGTGCGACAACGGCGTTACAGGGCAACCTCACGATGCACACACTGAATGGGCCGACAGCGCCGGTTGCCGCCCGAACCGGCGCCGCGTGCCGTGGCGTCCCAGGCGAACCGGCGTCGCGCGCACGAACCGACGAGAGCCCACCGGAGC
The DNA here is from genome assembly GCF_044768275.1 of Streptomyces sp. NPDC101152. NCBI lineage: Bacteria > Bacillati > Actinomycetota > Actinomycetes > Kitasatosporales > Streptomycetaceae > Streptomyces > Streptomyces sp. NPDC101152. Next base: position 77,217 of record NZ_JBIWPO010000036.1, read on the forward strand.
CCCCGCTTGGACCGTTCGGCCCATGCCGGCGCAGCGGCAGTGCCCGAACCTGAAGACGTCACGCGACGGATCCAGTCGCGCGACGCGAGCCCTCTGGAGGTCGCCATGATCGGCGCTCCGCACCTGGTGAGCGATGTGATGACCGGCACCGTCGTCGCCCTGCGGCGCGGGGCCACGTTCAAGGAGATCGTCAGGACCATGCAGCGCTGGCACGTCAGCGCCATGCCCGTGCTGGCGGACGGGGACCGGGTGGTCGGGATGGTCTCCGAGGCCGATCTGCTGCCCAAGGAGGAGTTCCGCGACGGCGATCCCGGCCGGTGGACCCAACTGCGCCGACTCGCTGACCTGGTGAAGGCCGGCGCCGTCACCGCCGGGGACCTCATGAGCGCCCCGCCCGTCACCGTCGAGGCCGGGGCGACCCTCGCTTGGGCCGCCCGGATCATGGCGCTGCACCAGGTGAAGCGACTGCCGGTGGTCGACGAGGAGGGGGCGCTGCGCGGCATCGTCAGCCGTTCCGACCTGCTCAAGGTGTTCCTGCGGGACGACGAGGACATCGCCGGCGAGGTACGCCGGGATGTCGTCGCCGAGTTGTTCCCTGCTCCGCCCGAACCGATCCGGGTCGCCGTGCGCGACGGTGTCGTGCGGATCACCGGACGGGTCACCGACACCGCCCTGGTCCCCGTCGCCGCTCGGCTGGCGCGTGCCGTCGAGGGCGTGGTGGACGTGGACTGCTCCCTCCTGGGCCCACGCCGACACCCTGACCTCGACCCGGATCTGCCGGACGTCGGGATGACCGCCCCACCCCCGGGAGCCGTCGGCGCGGGCTGAGACGGCCCCCAACCGGCAGGCGTCCCGCGGACGTTGTGTGCCAGGGCCGACCGGGTCCAGGTGGGGCCAGGTCGGCCCACGCACGCCTCGACCCCCCGGCGGGACGCTGGAAGCGGCCGAGAAGAGGAGGAGGGACATGACTGGCATGATCGAGCGGCTGCCTGGCTGGCCGGCGCTTCCCGACCTGTTCGGGTGGGTCGAGTCCGGCTTCCCGGGGGCGCACACGGTCCCCGGACTGCACGGCATCCGGATCGAAGAGCACCTGGCGGACGAGAAGTACGTGCTGCGGGCGGAGCTCCCGGGCATCGACCCCGCCAAGGACCTTGAGATCACCGTCGCGGAGGGCGTTCTGACCCTTCGGGCCGAGCGGAGTGAGGAGACCACACAGAAGCACCGCACGGAGTTCCGTTACGGCACCTTCGCCCGCTCCGTCCGGCTGCCGGCCGGGGCCAAGGGCGACGAGGCCGCCGCCGAGTACAAGGACGGCGTCCTGACCGTCACGATTCCGGTGCCCGAGGCGAAGACGGGCACGAGGACCATCCCCGTGCGACAGGGCTGAGAACGACGCGAGGTGCGCGGTCGGTTTCACCGGCCGCGCACTTCCGTGTGTGCCGGCGCCGACCGGTCCACGGCCCGGCGGGCCGCCGGGGGCCGGTCGGGCCGTTGCCAGGGTCTGGACGGCCCCATGCGGTGTGCGGCCCGCCGATGAACGCTTGAGGCCTTGGAGGATCCGGACGAGGGAGGGCTGCCATGAACGGTCCGGTGGTGGTGGGAGTGGACGGTACGTCGGCGGGTCTGGACGCCGTGGAGGCCGCGGCACGGCAAGCCGAACGGCGCGGTGCCGAGCTGCGGCTGACGCACGCCCTGACGTGGCCCTCGCGGCGGGTGCCGGCCGGCGTGGCGCCCTGGGACCCGGACGGCGCCGGAGCCGGGGGCCGGGTCAACCAGGTCCTGTCCGACGCCGAGGAGCGGGCCCGCGGGATCGCGCCGCACCTGGCGATCAGCCGCGAAGTCCTCTTCGGCGAGCCCGAGACGGTACTCGGATCCGAGGCGCGTGCCGCCTGTCTCGCCGTGGTGGGCGGCCACCGGGTGAACGGAACACGCGGCCGCCTGCGCGGGTCGGTCGCCGGCCGGCTGACCGCCCACGTGGACTGCCCGGTGCTGGTGGTCGGCGGCGGCCACACCCGGACGGGTCCTGTCGTGCTCGCGGCTGACCAGCACACGGCTGCCGATGCCGCCGAGTTCGCATTCGCTGAGGCGGCGGAGCGTGGCGCGGACCTCGTGGTGCTGCGCACGAGGCGGGGCGGCGGTACGCCGGTCGGCGTGCTGGCCGGTCTGCGTGAGCGATACCCGCACGTGGCCGTGCGCACGGCGGCGGTCCGTGGCCGCCATCACCGAGCCCTCCTCGAGGCGAGCTCGGACGCCCAGCTCGTCGTGGTCGCCGTGCGGCGGCGGAGCGGCAGGGCGGCCCTTGTGTCGGGCTCCGACGGGCGGTCAATGCTGTGGGACGCGCGCTGTCCTGTCGCCCTGGTGCCGTCAACGGGCCGATGACCTCCCGCCAGGACCGGCCCGATCCTCCCGTCGGCTGCCAGGAAGTGAGACCTTTTAGGTGTGTTCGTCCTCATTGCGCCCGTGAGGGGGTGTGACCGATGCGGAAGCTCCACCGCGGGAACCTTCTGGGATGGCGCTGGCGCCGCAATCCGCTCCGTCGGCACAGCGACGTGGTCGAGGCGTGGCTTGTGCTGGTCGTCTGGACGGTCGCGGCCGTGGGGGCGGTGGCCGCCGGGGTGATCGCGGCGCGGATCGCGGACCGGGTCGTGGAACAGGACAGGACGGGACGCCGCCCCGTGTCCGCGGTGCTCGTGCGGACCGTGCCCGGCAGCGGGCGGGACGTGGTCACGGGTCTCATCGGAGACCGCCTGCGAGCGACGGTGCGCTGGACCGACGCGCAGGGAACAGTGAGGACCGGCGCGACGGACGTGCGATCCACGGCGGCACCGGGCAGCACGGTGACGGCGTGGACCGACGGACGCGGCCGACTGGTGTCGGCGCCCATGAACCCGGCCGCGGCAACGACCCGCATCGTGCTGCTCGGCACCGGGGCCGCCCTCACCGCCGGACTGACGGTGCTCGGCACCGGGGCGCTGGCGAGGCTGCGGATCCAGCGGCGCGCCACCGAGCGGTGGGGTGCCGAGTGGGAGCGGGTCGGCCGGCAGTGGGGACACACGACCGGCTGAACCGCCCGGGGCCGCTTTCCGGCGTGGGCGGGACAGACGGCCCCTGCCCCCTCGCGGCGGACGGGCCCACGATGGCACCGCGAGCGAAAAGCGGGACCCAGCGGAGGGAAACGACATGACTGCCCAGGACGTGGTCGTCGGAGTCGACGGCTCGATCATCGCCGTACGCGCACTGGACCTGGCCGCCGAGGAGGCACTCCGTCGCGGGGCCACCCTACGGGTCGTGCACGCCGTTCCCGACCGCGACGAGGCCGCGCCGATCCTCGCCGCGGCCGCCGAACGAATCCGCGAGCGCCACCCCCGGCTGCCCTTCGTGACCCTGCCCGTCCAGGACGGCACCGTGCGCGCACTGGCCCGCGAGGCCGCCGACGCGGCACTCACCGTCGTCGGCACCCGCGGAATGGGCGGGGTCGGCGGCACCCTGTTCGGCTCGGTCAGCCTGCGTCTGGCCGCACACACGCACGGCCCGCTGCTGGTCGTGCGCGGCGACCACCCGTGTGCCGACGGGCGGCCGGTGCTGCTCGGCCTGGACAGCGACGCCGACGCCGACGCGGCCGCCTACGCCTTCGAGGAGGCTGAGCGGCGTACGGTGCGGCTGCGCGTCCTGCACGCCCCGGCCCACCGGCACACCGCCCCCGAACTGCCGTCCCTGGTCCCCGCCACCAGCCCCGGCCAGCGGCGACAGGCCCGCGAGGAGCGCGCCGAGGAGGCCGTGTCGCGGTTCGGGATCGCCAGGTTGCGGGAGGCGCACCCCGCGGTCGGCGTCGACACGGAGACCGTACGCACCGGTCCCTCCCACGCGCTGCTGGAGGCCACCCGTGAGTGCGCGGTCGTCGTCATCGGCCGGCACCGGCACCTCGGCCCCGTCGCGCACACCCTGCTGCACCGCTCCCACTGCCCGGTGGTGCTGGTCCCGGCCACCTCCTAATGATGTTGTCAAACCGCAGGCGTGACGGACGGTTTGCTTTGGTAGCACTGTCCGTCACGGATGAGGGCCCACAGGACGTTGACC
>NZ_JBIWPO010000037.1:0-77657 GCF_044768275.1 Streptomyces sp. NPDC101152
TCAGATCCTTTTCCGATCCGATTTCCTCGGCGCTTTCCAGGTTCCCGCTTTTTCTCGCGGTTTCCTTTCCGGCGGTTCCGACTTTATCAGAAGTTTCGAGCCGGTCAGACCGGCTGCTGATTTCCGATTCATCGGGAGGTGGCTTCTTCGGAATCGACGTTCCGTGAAGCAGACAGACACTCACCGTCGCCTACCGGGATCTACCCGGCTCCAGGCAACTGTTCGAATCTACCTCCCCGCCTTGTCCGTGTCAACGGCTCTTGCGGGGCGAAGGAGACACTAACAGCTCAGTGGGCGTGTCCGCACATCAGGCCGCCGTCGGCACCGTGGCGCTGCGTTCCGCGGCCTCCACATCGCCGGTCTCACCCGCACGTGCCGCTCGACCGCCCAGGACGAAGACGTACGTGAGGAAGGCGAGTTCGGCGAGGATTCCGACGCCGATGCGGGCCCACGTGGGCAGGCCCGAGGGGGTGACGAAACCTTCGATGGCCCCGGAGACGAAGAGGACCAGGGCGAGGCCGATCGCCATGCCGACGGCGGCACGGCCTTCTTCGGCGAGGGCCGTGCGCCGGGAGCGTGGCCCGGGGTCGATGACGGTCCAGCCGAGACGCAGTCCCGTGCCGGCGGCCACGAAGACCGCGGTCAGTTCGAGCAGGCCGTGCGGGAGGATCAGGCCGAGGAAGGTGTCGAGGCGTCCGGCCGAGGACATGAGGCCCAGGCCGACCCCGAGGTTGAGCATGTTCTGGAAGAGGATCCAGAGGACGGGCAGGCCGAGGAAGACACCGAGGATGAGGCACTGCGCGGCCGCCCAGGCGTTGTTCGTCCATACCTGGGCGGCGAAGGAGGCCGCGGGGTGGCTGGAGTAGTACGTCTCGTACTCGCCCCCTGGGCGGGTGAGTTCGCGCAGTTGGCTGGGAGCCGCTATGGAGGCCTGCACCTCCGGGTGGGTGCCTATCCACCAGCCCAGGATGATGCCGACGACGATGGACAGCAGGGCCGTGGGCACCCACCAGCGTCGCGATCGGTATACGGCTGCCGGGAAACCGTGCGCAAGGAAGCGCGTGACATCTCTCCACGAAGCGCGTCGGGTGCCGGTGACCGCACTACGCGCGCGTGCCACGAGTTGGCTGAGTCGTCCGGTCAGCTGCGGATCCGGAGCGCTGGACTGGATCAAGGAGAGGTGAGTGGCCGTGCGCTGGTAGAGCGAGACCAATTCGTCGGCCTCGGCGCCGGTGAGCCGACGCCGCCCGAGCAGTGCGTCGAGGCGGTCCCACTCGGCCCGGTGAGTGCTGACGAAGACGTCGAGGTCCATCGGTCTGCCTGCTCCTCGGCTGTTCGTCGGGTGTTCGGCGGCGCGTCCTGGCTGTCAGCTTGTCGTACTGCGGCGCGATGCGCCCTCAGCTTGGCAGACTGGCCGTTGTGACGGCAGGCCAGGGGAAGGGCGACGGGCGTGAGTGAGCTGGTGACGGGCGAGGCGGTGGCGCTGGAGTTGCGCCCCGCGAGGCTGCCCAGCAGGGCGCTGGCGGTGTTGCTCGACCTGATCGTGGCCTTTGCGGTCTACGTCGCCCTGTCCATAGCGCTGATCGCGGCCACGTCTTCGTTGGACGACGCGGCGCAGATCGCTGTGTCGATCGCCATGTTCGTGTTGCTGCTGGTCGGTGCGCCGATCGCGGTGGAGACACTGAGCCGTGGACGGTCCCTGGGCAAGCTGGCGTGTGGGCTGCGGGTGGTGCGGGACGACGGCGGTCCGATCCGGTTCCGGCATGCGCTGGTCAGGGGTGGGATCGGCGTGGTCGAGATCCTGATGACGTTCGGCGTCGTCGCCTGCATCGCCTCGCTCGTGTCGGCGCGAGGACGACGGCTCGGGGACGTCTTCGCCGGGACTCTCGTCGTACGGGAGCGAGTGCCCGTTTCTCAGACCGGCTTTCTGCCTCCGCCGCCGCCCTGGCTGGCCGGGCGGTTCTCGGAACTCGATCTGTCGGCGGTTCCCGACGGGTTGTGGCTTGCGGTCCGTCAGTATCTGGCCCGCATGCCGCAGCTGGACCCGGGGGTCGGCTGGGCCATGGCGGAGCGGCTCGCGTCGGATCTGTCGGCTCGTACGGGAACGCCGATTCCTGACGGCGTTCCGCCGGCGGCGTATCTGGCCGCGGTGACCCAGGAGCGGCAGGCCAGGGAAGCTCGGAGGGCCTTCGGGGAACGGACACCCAAGGGTGGGCCGAATACCTATGCCCCGCCCACCGCGTCGTCCTCGGCCCCGGCTCGGCCGACTGCCGATCCCGCCAGGCCCGAGCCGGCCGCCCCTCCGCGGTCCGCACCCCCCGCGGAGCGCCCGGCTGCCGGGAAGACCGGGTTCGTACCGCCCGCCTGACCCCGACCGCCTCGGCCTCCTCCCCCCTCCCTCGCTGTCCGCGCTCAGTCGAACGTGGACGGCGGCGACTCGAGGTCCTCCAGCTCGATTCCGGGTGCCGCGAGCACGACGTCGCCGGCGATGTGCACGGCGTGCTGCTCGCCCGTGTCCAGGGCGGTGACCTGGTATTCGTCCACGGTCAGAGGGCCGTTGTCAGTGGGGTGTGCTTCCCTGTTCACCAAGGTCCAGGACTGGTCCACGGTGCGCGGGGCGAGGACGGGTTCGGTGAGGGCGACGAGGCGTACGCGGGTCGCCGTGGCGGAAGGGGTGAGGCGCAGGAGACGGGTGGTGGCGATGAGGAAGGCCGGGGATCTGCCGGTGAAGGCGTGGGCGCGCGCATTGCCTTCGGTGGCCTGTGTCCCGGTGGGGTCCGTACGGACCCAGGTGATGCCGTCGAGAGCGGCGCCGCGTACCTGCCAGTCCGCGGCGTGGAGCTCGAGGCGGATGGGGCGGCCGAGTTCGTCGAGGGCGAGGTCGACGGAGCCCTGGTGGTCGCCCGACGGAGTGGTCACCCGGGAGACGTAGCGCCAGCCGGAAGGGCCGGGGGCGCAGTGGAAGTGTTCTTCTGCGAGGGGGGTGCGATCGTGCGGATCGTGGAGCGAATAACGGCCGCGGGGCATGGGGGTCCTTTGACGGGTCGTTCCGGCCGCAGCGGCCAAAGGGGCAGGCCCCCGACACGGGGGTGCGGGGGCCTGCCTCGGAGGTAGCGGCTGCTGGTGAGGGCGTCAGCGCACCGACGCGCTCACCGGCACTGCGCCGCGCTGCTCAGTAGCGGTAGTGGTCCGACTTGTACGGGCCCTCGACATTGACGCCGATGTACGCGGCCTGCTCGGGGCGAAGGGTGGTGAGCTTCACGCCGAGCGCGTCCAGGTGCAGCCGGGCGACCTTCTCGTCCAGGTGCTTGGGCAGCGTGTACACGCCGGTCGGGTACTCGTCGGGCTTGGTGAACAGCTCGATCTGGGCCAGGGTCTGGTCCGCGAAGGAGTTGGACATCACGAACGACGGGTGACCGGTGGCGTTGCCCAGGTTCAGCAGACGGCCCTCGGACAGCACGATGATCACCTTGCCGTCCGGGAAGGTCCAGGTGTGGACCTGCGGCTTGACCTCGTCCTTGACGATGCCCGGGATCTTGGCCAGGCCGGCCATGTCGATCTCGTTGTCGAAGTGGCCGATGTTGCCGACGATCGCCTGGTGCTTCATCTTGGCCATGTCCGAGGCCATGATGATGTCCTTGTTGCCGGTCGTGGTGACGAAGATGTCGGCCTTGTCGATGACCTCGTCCAGGGTCGTGACCTGGTAGCCGTCCATCGCCGCCTGCAGCGCGCAGATCGGGTCGATCTCGGTGACGATGACGCGGGCGCCCTGACCGCGCAGGGACTCCGCGCAGCCCTTGCCCACGTCGCCGTAGCCGCACACGACCGCGGTCTTGCCGCCGATGAGGACGTCGGTGGCGCGGTTGATGCCGTCGATCAGGGAGTGGCGGCAGCCGTACTTGTTGTCGAACTTCGACTTGGTGACGGCGTCGTTGACGTTGATCGCCGGGAACAGGAGGACGCCGTCGCGCTGCATCTCGTACAGGCGGTGGACGCCGGTCGTGGTCTCCTCGGTCACGCCGCGGATCTCGGAGGCGAGCTGGGTCCACTTCTGCGAGCCGTCGGTGATGGTGCGGTGCAGGAGTTCCAGGATGACGCGGTGCTCGTCGGACTCGGCGGTGTCCACGGAGGGGACCTTGCCGTCCTTCTCGTACTCGACGCCCTTGTGGACGAGGAGGGTGGCGTCACCGCCGTCGTCGAGGATCATGTTCGGGCCGCCGGTGGGGCTGTCCGGCCAGGTCAGGGCCTGCTCGGTGCACCACCAGTACTCCTCCAGGGTCTCGCCCTTCCAGGCGAAGACCGGGATGCCCTGGGGGTTGTCGGGCGTGCCGTTCGGGCCGACGGCGATGGCGGCGGCCGCGTGGTCCTGGGTGGAGAAGATGTTGCAGGAGGCCCAGCGGACCTGCGCGCCGAGGGCGGCCAGGGTCTCGATGAGGACGGCCGTCTGCACCGTCATGTGCAGGGAACCGGTGATGCGGGCGCCGGCCAGGGGCTGCGCGTCGGCGTATTCCTTGCGGATGGACATCAGGCCGGGCATCTCGTGCTCGGCGAGGGTGATCTCCTTGCGGCCGAACGCGGCCAGGGAGAGGTCGGCGACCTTGAAGTCCTGTCGGTTTTCGACAGTCGTCATTGCGAGCTGCTCCTCGGGGTTGGGTCGAGGTCGGGTACGGCTGGTCTGCGCGGCGGCGGACACAGGAGTGCCCGAAAGAGGACACAGGGATGCCCGCGTACGCGCAGCGCAGTCCGTCGGAGGCCCTCTCTCCCTCGGTCGGTCCGCGGTGGGACCGCCCGACCGCCATCAGCAGCGACGTCTGGCTCGGTTCCAAGCTACACCGGTCGCCCCGGCGGTCCCCAGTCCACCTTCGAACACATCGCGCCGATCGTGTGGCGGGACGGGTGGGATCGGGCGGGGCGGGAAGCAACGACGACAGGACGCCACGAACGGGAGAACAGGAGGCTACAGACCCGGATGAACAGGGACTTTCGCATCTTTGAGCCGGGCGTCGGGTGTTGGCAGGATGCCTGGGTATCGGAAGCCCCGATCGGTCTTGCGGGCGTCCCCAGACGGCGTTCGCGTGACGAAGGTGTTAGGAGATCGACGTGACCAGTCCGGCCGGCCCTCCCCCCACGGGCGACGGCGGCACCGAGGCGAAGCGGCTGAAGCTGCTCGCGGTGACCGCTTGCCCCACCGGCATCGCACACACGTACATGGCCGCGGAGAAGCTCGCGCAGGCCGCCGAGAGCCGTGGCATCGAGATGAAGGTGGAGACGCAAGGCTCCATCGGAGCAGAGAACATCCTCGATGACAACGATGTCAGCACCGCGGACGGTGTCATCGTCGCGGCGGACAAGGATGTGGACCTGAGCCGTTTCGCGGGCAAGCGGGTGCTCAAGGTCGGGGTTGCCGAAGGCATCCACCACCCTGAGCGGCTGATCGAGCAGGTGCGGTCGGCTCCGGTGCACGAGCCCGGTGGCACGGCCTCGACCGCACCGGCCGGCGGTGGCAGGGAACGGAGCATCGGGTACAAGGCGCTGATGAACGGGGTCAGTTACATGATCCCGTTCGTGGTGGTCGGCGGGTTGCTGATCGCGATCTCGCTCTCGCTGGGCGGACACACGGACCCGTCCGGCGGCCTCGTCATCCCGAAGGACTCCTTCTGGATGGACGTGAACAACATCGGCGTCATCGGCTTCACGCTGATGGTGCCGATTCTGTCCGGATACATCGCCTACGCCATCGGTGACCGGCCGGCCCTCGTGCCGGGCATGATCGGTGGCTGGATCGCCAACACCGGGGCGCTCTACGGCTCGAAGGCGGGCGCCGGCTTCATCGGGGCGATCGTGACCGGATTCCTCGCCGGGTACCTGGTGCTGTGGATCAAGAAGCTCGGTGTCCCGAAGTTCATGCAGCCGATCATGCCGATCATCGTCATCCCGATCGTGGCGACCACGGCGCTCGGGCTGTTCTTCATCTACGTCATCGGCAAGCCGATCGCCTGGGTCTTCGAGCACCTGACCAGCTGGTTGAGCGGTATGACCGGCACCAGCGCGGTCCTGCTCGGCGCGATTCTCGGGCTCATGATCGCCTTCGACATGGGCGGTCCGGTCAACAAGACGGCGTTCCTGTTCGGCGCCGGGCTCATCGCGAGTGGCAACCAGACGGTCATGGGCATGTGTGCTGCGGCGATCCCGGTGATGCCGCTCGGCCAGGGGCTCGCCACGCTGCTGCGGAAGCGGCTGTACACCGACCAGGAGCGGGAGACGGGGCTCGCGGCCCTGTTCATGGGCTGCTTCGGGATCTCCGAGGGGGCGATTCCGTTCGCGGCGGCACGACCCGCAGAGGTCATTCCGGCCAACATGCTCGGCGGAGCGGTCGCCGGTGCGGTCGCGGGGCTCGCGGGCGTCAAGGACGCGGTGCCGCACGGCGGGCCGATCGTGGCGGTGCTGGGTGCGGTCAGCGGGGTGCCGATGTTCTTCGTGGCGGTGGTGATCGGCACGGTGGTCACGGCCGCGACGACCGTGACGCTGATCGACATCGGCCGACGGAGGCGGGGCGGCGCGCCCGTGGTGACCGAGGGTGTGGCGGCGGCCGAGCCCGCCCTGGTCGCAGCGGGTGTCGGTGCTCCGTCGGGCACGGGCGCGCGTGCCGTCGTAGCGGCCCGGATCCCGGGTGGAGCTCCGGGAGCCGGTGGTGGGGCCCAGGTGCTCTCCGGGTACCTGACCGAGGAGACCGTCTCGGTGCGGCTCGAGGCGCGGGACAAGGAGGCCGCGATTCGGGAGCTGACCGGGTTGCTCGCACGCAGCGGCAGGGTCGCCGACGTCGACGAGCTGGTGCGGACGGCGTTGCGGCGTGAGGAGCAGGGGACGACCGGGCTCGGCGAGGAGATCGCGGTCCCGCATGCGAAGACGGACGCGGTCACCGCGCCGGTCGTCGGGTTCGCTCGGTCGGACGAGGGGGTCGAGTGGGGCTCGCTGGACGGTACGCGGGCGCGGCTGGTGTTCATGATCGCCGTACCGGAGGCGGCCGCGGGCGACGAGCATCTGCGGATCCTGGCGCTGCTGTCGCGCCGGCTGATGGACACCGGGTTCCGGGAGCGGCTGCTGACGGCCGGGGACGAGCGGGCCGTGCTCGACGTGCTCGGGGAGATCGAGTGAGGTGAAGGCCCGGGTGCGGGCCCTCGGGGAGCGTTCGCCGGGGTCCGCACACGGTGTGCGGTGTCAGTGCCCGGCGGGGTGCGGTGCCGGGCCTCCCGGGGTCGCCTCCTTGTCCGGGCCCTTGGCGGCCTCCGCCTCGCTGTAGATGTCGGGTTCGAGGTAGATCACCCGGGCGATGGGGACCGCGACGCGGATGCGGGCCTCGGCGGCGTTGATGGCGGAGGCGACCTCCGCGGCGGTGTCGTCGTGCTGGACGGCGATCTTGGCGGCGACCAGGAGTTCCTCGGGGCCGAGGTGGAGGGTGCGCATGTGGATGACGCCGGTGACCGTGTCGCCGTCGACGACGGCCGCCTCGATCTTCTTGACCTCCTCCAGACCCGCTGCCTCACCGAGCAGGAGGGACTTCGTCTCGGCGGCGAGGACGAGCGCGATGGAGACGAGCAGGACGCCGATGCAGACCGTGCCGATGCCGTCCCAGACGCCGTCGCCGGTGAGAAGCGCCAGGCCCACGCCGCCGAGCGCGAGCACCAGGCCGATCAGCGCGCCGAAGTCCTCCAGGAGGACGACAGGCAGTTCGGGGGCCTTGGCGCGGCGGATGAACTGCGACCAGGACAGGGTGCCCCGCAGGTCGTTGGACTCCTTGATCGCCGTCTTGAAGGAGAAGCCCTCGGCGAGGATCGCGAAGACGAGGACTCCCACCGGCCAGTACCAGTGCTCCACCGCGTGCGGGTGGCGGATCTTCTCGTAGCCCTCGTAGACGGCGAACATGCCGCCGACGGAGAAGAGCACGATCGAGACCAGGAAGGCGTAGATGTACCGTTCGCGGCCGTAGCCGAAGGGGTGCTGCGGGGTGGCCTCGCGCTGGGCCTTCTTGCCGCCGATCAGCAGCAGGAACTGGTTGCCGGAGTCAGCGAGCGAGTGGACGCCCTCGGCGAGCATCGAGGAGGAGCCGCTGAAGGCGAACGCCACGAACTTCGATGCCGCGATCGCGAGGTTGGCGCCGAGTGCCGCCACGATCGCCCTGGTGCCGCCTGACGCGCTCATGTGTCCGCGTTGTCCCTTCGCCTTCGTCCGTCGGCCCGTGCGGGCCTTTGCCCGTCCTTTGCCGGTGGGTCATTCTTGCAGTCCCACCAGCCGACGCCGCGTCAGGTACCCACACCCCCGGTCATACGATCACAGTGGCACGGAAGACGGTGCCGGCACCCGACACCTCTGCCCGCTCGCCCGCCGGGACGAACACGGACTGCCCGGGGGCCAGTTCGTACTCCCCCGCCCGTACCGAACCGGCCGTGCAGAGCAGGATCTGCGGTGTCTCGCGGGTGAGGTCGTGGGTGGTGCCGCCCGCGGGGAGGACGTACCGGGACAGGCGGAACTCGTCGATGGGGGTGTCGTAGACCTCCTCGCCGTCCGGGGCCGCCTCGGGGCGCAGCACGCCCGGGTCGCTCGCCTCGAAGCGGACGACGCGCAGAAGTTCGGGGACGTCGACGTGTTTGGGGGTCAGCCCGCAGCGCAGGACGTTGTCGGAGTTGGCCATGATCTCGACGCCGAGGCCGCTGAGGTAGGCGTGCGGGATGCCGGCGCCGAGGAACAGGGCCTCGCCGGGCTGCAGGCGGACGTGGTTGAGGAGCATCGCGGCGATGACGCCCGGGTCGCCCGGGTAGTGGTGGGCGATGTCGGCGTACGGGGCGTACTCGCCGCCCACGCGGGCGCAGGCGGCCGCGGCCTCGGTGACCGTGTGGCGCATCTCCTCGGGGTCGGCGGTGAGAATCGCCGTGAGCACTTCGCGCAGGGCGGCGTCCTCGGGACGGGCGTGCAGCAGGTCGACGTAGGGCTTCAGGGAGTCGACGCCGAGGCCGTCCAGCAGGTCGGCGGCCCGCAGCGGGTCACGGAAGCCGCAGAGGCCGTCGAACTCGGTGAGCGCGCAGATGAGTTCGGGCTTGTGGTTGGCGTCCTTGTAGTTGCGGTGCGGGGCGTCGACCGGGATGCCGCGGCGTTCCTCGTCCTCGTAGCCCTCCTTGGCCTGTGCGAGGTCGGGGTGCACCTGGAGGGAGAGGGGGGCGCCGGCCGCGAGGATCTTGAGCAGGAAGGGCAGACGCGGACCGAACCTGGCGACGGTTTCAGGGCCCAGTTCCTTCTCCGGGGCCGCGTCGATCACGTCCACGAGGGCGCCGCGTGCGGTGCGCGAGGGCGCGCCGGGGTGAGCGCCCATCCACATCTCGGCCTGCGGTTCGCCGCTCGGTTCGACGCCGAGGAGGGTGGGGATGGCGGTGGTGGAACCCCAGGCGTAGGGGCGGATGGTGTTGTCGAGGCGGTCCATGCGCATCTCTCTGCCGGTCGATCGGTACGCGCGCGTGCGCGGCACTGTTGTTCAGGTCGCGTGTTTGTCACGGCCGTCAGGATCAGGCTCCGGCGGCGAGCGCCAGGTAAACGGCGGCGAAATCCGTGATGGCGATCAGTTCGGCGAGGGTCTCCAGTTCGTCGCCCTCCTCCGGCTCCAGCTCGCTGATCGGCGTGTCGTGGCCGAGCGCCAGGTCACGGGCGGCCGGGGCGGCGGAGAGTCCGCCGATCGGCCGGTCGCGCAGCAGCACCACGCGCGCGTGCAGCGCGGGGGGCTCCTCGACGCGGTCGCGGAAGAAGTCGTCCGGGTCTGCGCTGGCGGCGAGCGGGCCCGCCAGCAGGGCGCTGTGCGCGGCGAGGGCCTCGGGGAGTTCGGCGACGAGGGCCGGACGGCCGGAGAGTTCGGCGAGCGCGGCGGCGAAGCGGCGGCCGGCGGGGCCCGCCGAGGTGCCCTCGGTCCACACGACCGGCAGCGCGTCGGCGAGTTCGGCCGCGAGCGTCTTGGCCGGGTTGCTGTAGGTCGCGATGGCGGGCCCGCAGCGTTCGGCGACGTGGTCCAGGCGGTCGGCGACCTTCTCCAGTGCGTCCGGCGACGCGGCGAGCAGGCCGGTGCGGTCCAGGAGCGCGAGCAGAGGCGTCAACAGCGCCCACAGGACACCGGGGGCGGAGGCGGCGAGGGGTGGTTCGTCCTGCTCGTACGGGGCGGTCGCCATCGGGACGAAGAAACCGTGGGCGCCGTCCACCGCGTCGCTGAGGGGCGTCCCGGCCGGGGCGACGGCGACGACCGTGCAGCCGCGCCGGTAGGCCGCGTCGGCGAGGAGGGACAGGCCCGGTTCGGTGCCGTCCGGGGTGGCGATCAGGAGCAGGTCCACCGAGCCGGCCCACCCGGGGAGTTCCCAGCGCAGGGCGCCTGCCGCCGGGGCGACGCCGGTGGGGGCGAGGCGGATGACGGGGCTGCCGGGGCCCGCGAGCGTGCCGAGGAGGTCGGCGGCGCAGGTGGCGGCGGCGCCGGGGCCGGCGATGAGGACCGCGCGCGGGCGGCCGTCCGGCTTGAGGTCGTGGACGCCGGCCTCGGCGGCGTGCCGGGCGGCGGTGCGGACGCGGGCGCCCGCCTCGGCGGCGCCGCGCAGCAGGCCGCGGCGGTCTGCCTCCGCGAGGGCGTCGGGGGTGTCGAGTAGCGATTCGTCGAGCATGGGGCGGCAGCCTCCGATCGCCGGGGCCCTCGGGGGGGTGGCGGGGTTGGCGGGTGATGCGTGCGCGTCGCGGGCGGTCGGGCTCGTCCGGCGTTAGGCGGGGCGGCGGGCCTCGTCCACGAGGAGGACGGGGATGCCGTCGCGGACGGGGTAGGCGAGGCCGCAGTCCTGGCCGGTGCAGATCAGCTCGGTGTCCTGCTCCTTGAGGGGGGCGTGGCAGGCCGGGCAGGCGAGGATCTCCAGGAGGCCGGCTTCGAGCGGCATGGGGTGTCCCTTCGGGCGTTTTCGCGTGCGCTTGCTTGTACGGGTGCTTGTGCGGATGTGCCTGGTCAGGGTACCGCCGGTGGGGGTGTGCGCGGGGGTTGCTCGCCCCCGCCGCCCCTTCCCGTCCCGTCCCCAGGGGCTGCCGCCCCTTCGACCCCGCCCCGGGGGCTCCGCCCCCTGGTCCCCCGCCGGGCCTCCGCCCCGGACCCCGGTCGGCCCTTCGGGCCTCGTCCTCAAACGCCGGACGGGCTGGAATATCGCACCCCTCGTCCTCGAACGCCGGACGGGCTGATAGTCCCGACCGGCGTCCGGGCAGGATCCTTCAGGCCCTGATGATCGCCAGTACCTCGTCCCGGATCTTGGTCATCGTCGCCTCGTCCCTCGCCTCCGCGTTCAGGCGCAGGAGGGGTTCGGTGTTGGAGGGGCGGACGTTGAACCACCAGTCGGTGGAGGTGACGGTGAGGCCGTCGAGGTCGTCGAGGGTGACGTCCTCGCGGGGGCCGTAGGTCGAGCGGATCGCGGCCAGGCGGGACTTCTGGTCGGCCACCGTGGAGTTGATCTCGCCGGAGCCGACGTAGCGGTCGTACTCGGCGACGAGGGCGGACAGGGAGCCGTCCTGGCCGCCCAGGGCCGCCAGGACATGCAGGGCGGCCAGCATGCCCGTGTCGGCGTTCCAGAAGTCCTTGAAGTAGTAGTGCGCCGAGTGTTCGCCGCCGAAGATCGCGCCGGAGGAGGCCATCTCGGCCTTGATGAAGGAGTGGCCGACCCGGGTGCGGACCGGGGTGCCGCCGTGCTCCCTCACCACCTCGGGGACCGACCAGGACGTGATCAGGTTGTGGATGACGACGCCCTTGCCGCCATTGCGGGCCAGTTCGCGCGCGGCCACCAGCGCCGTGATCGCGGAGGGGGACACCGGGTCGCCGTGCTCGTCGACGACGAAGCAGCGGTCGGCGTCGCCGTCGAAGGCGATGCCGAGGTCGGCGGACTCCTCGCGGACACGGTGCTGCAGGTCCACGAGGTTGGCGGGGTCCAGAGGGTTCGCCTCGTGGTTGGGGAAGGTGCCGTCGAGTTCGAAGTACATCGGGACGAGGGTCAGGGGCAGGCCCGCGAACACCGTGGGGACGGTGTGTCCGCCCATGCCGTTGCCCGCGTCGACCACGACCTTCAGGGGGCGGATGGAGGTCAGGTCCACGAGGGAGCGGAGGTGGGCCGCGTAGTCGGTCAACGTGTCGCGGTGGGTGATGGTTCCCGTGGTGGAGGCCGGGGCGGGAGCGCCCGAGTCGGTCCATTCCTCGGCCAGTTCGCGGATCTCGGCCAGGCCCGTGTCCTGGCCCACCGGTGCCGCGCCCGCCCGGCACAGCTTGATGCCGTTGTACTGCGCCGGGTTGTGCGAGGCAGTGAACATCGCGCCGGGCAGCCCCAGAGCGCCGGAGGCGTAGTACAGCTGGTCCGTCGAGCACAGCCCGATCTCGGTGACGTCGGCGCCCTGCGCGGCCGCCCCGCGCGCGAAGGCGCGTGACAGGCCCGGCGAGGACGGGCGCATGTCGTGACCGGTCACGATCGCGTCCGCTCCGGTGACGCGGACGAAGGCCGCCCCGAAGAGCTCGGCCAGCGGCTCGTCCCACTGGTCCGGGACCACTCCGCGTACGTCGTACGCCTTGACGATCTGCGACAGATCAGCAGCCACGGCCAACCCTCCTGAAGTCCTATCGGTCGCCCCAAACTACCCGCACGGGGTGGCCGTGCGTTGCCCGCATCCCCAGTGGACCCGCAGCCGTAACCTGAGGTCAGAGCCAGGTGAGAAGGTGCCGTGAAAACATCCGTTCGGGGGGCACGGCGGTGGACGGTCCGGTCAGTTGTCCGGGGAGCGCAGTACCCGTAGGTGGCCGCGGCGCGCCACTTCCATCGGGTCCGCCCTGCGTGCCCCGCCGCCCGCCTCGGCCGCCCGCTCCTGCGGACGGGCCGCCTCGCGCACCGCGTTGGCAAGCGCTTCCAGGTCGTCGCCGCTGGGGCGGGCCGGGGCGGAGCCGTCGAGGAGCCGGACGACCTCCCAGCCGCGCGGGGCGGTGAGGCGCTCGGAGTGCTCGGCGCACAGGTCGTAGCAGTGGGGTTCGGCGTAGGTGGCGAGCGGGCCGAGGACCGCGGTCGAGTCGGCGTAGACGTACGTCAGTGTCGCGACGGCGGGACGGCCGCAAGCGGTGCGCGAACAGCGACGTACAGGGCTCACGACGTTGGACGGTACCGCACTCTTGAGCGGGCCGCGACGACTCTGCCCCAGGTCACCCCACCGTGTCGTGCTGTGAAACGGCCCACACACCCCCTCCGGCACACGCCACTGACCTGCCCGGACGTCCGGTGAGGGGGTGTGGTGCGGTCCTGGTTTCGACCAACACTCGGTACAAACAGCGTCATTTGCCTCGACATCGATGCTCTCGGAGAGATACGGAATCGAGCCCAAGCTTGGCTGGAATGGTCATCCTGTGACATGGCGTTCCGGGCGCCGGACACCGTCCGGCGCGCCGTGTGGGACCGGGCGGCCGGTCCGCGCGGGGACTACGCTTCACCAGTGATGGACAACCCCGTACCGCCCCGTGCCGCCGGCCACGGGCCCCGACGTCGTGACCGCCACGGCCGTGGCATGCGCGGGCCGATCGCACCGCCCCAGGTACCGCTCGCCGCGAGCCGTGCCGACGCGTTCGCGGACCTGGTGCAGGACTCCGTGGAGCGTCTGGAACGGCGCTGGCCGCAGCTCGCCGACATCGATTTCCTCGTCCTCGAGGTCCCGCGCCTGGACGGCCCCGGGCAGAGCTGGAACGACGAGGCGGTCCCTCTGGGCGGCACGATTCCCTCCCGGGAGGGACGACCGGCGCGGGTGGTGGTCTACCGGCGGCCGGTGGAGATCCGTACGAAGGGGCGCGACGAGCGGGCGGCGCTGGTGCACGAGGTCGTGGTAGAGCAGGTCGCCGAGTTGCTGGGGCTGACCCCGGAGACGGTGGATCCGCGGTACGGCGAGGACTGAGCCCCGCCGCACCCGCGGCTACTTCTGCAGCACCGACAGATCCTGGTCCGCCCGCGGTACGGCCACCGTCCCCCGGTCGTCCGGCAGGGTCTGCACCGTGAAGCCCGGGACGCCCCCCTCCGTCGCCGCCAGGGTCCGGGCCGCGTAGACCGGGCCGCCGGACAGGGGTTCCACCGTCAGCGCGTACGTGCCCTTCAGTCCGGCCGGGACCGGGGCGTCGACGTTCTGCGTGGTACCGGCCTTGATCGTGTACGTCCGGGAGGCGGCCGTACCGCCGTCGCTGCCCGCCGACGCGGTGACCTTCACCTGGGCGGTGCCGGTCGGCGCGGTGATCGCCAGGGTGGAGCCCTTGCCGCTGTTGTCGGCGGACGTGGCGCGCGTGCCGACCGGGGCGGTGGCCGGGATGAACGCCGTCTCCTGCTTGGTGCCTTTGCCGCGCACGACCTTGAGCGCTGCGACGACCGGCACGGACTGGCCGGTCGGCGTCAGGAGCAGGGAGCCCGCCTCGCCGCGGGTGACCTCGCCGAGGTCGACGGCGGTGGTCATGCCCGCCTTGACGTGCAGTGTCTCGTTCCCGGCCGGCGTGATCGAACCGGAGGGGGTGGCCAGGCGCACCTTCAGGTCGGCGTCGGCGTCGCCGGGCGTGAAGGCGACCAGGCGCACGTCCGTGGCGTCCTTGGGGATGCCGGGCAGGACGAGGCTGCCCGCAGGGTCCGTCGAGGCGGCGAGCCAGTCGCCGCCGGCCTTGTCGTCCAGCGCCTGCACGGCGGCGCCCACGCGCCCGCTGCGCACGTTCACATGGACGGTCAGGTCGCTCTCCTTCTGGTCGGTCAACGTGGACAGCAGGATCGGCTGGCTGGAGTGCGCCGGGACCGAGATGCCCTCTCCCACCGGGGACTTGACGGCGCCGTCCTTGCCGTACAGCGCGATGTCGACGACGGCGGCCGAGTCGTCCGGGTTGGTCAGGTGCACGTAGTCGGTGCGGTCGGCGGACGTGCTGGCGCCCGGGAACCAGAACTCGGTGTCCGGTGCGGTGCAGTTGACGCCCTGCAGGCCACGCCCGGTGCCGGCGGCGACCACGGTGGTCTCCTGGACCGTCCAGCCGGGCGCGAGCTTCCCCTGGGCGGTGCCGACGAGCGCCGGAGTGTCGGCCCCGGAGGCGTCGCCGGTGACGGGGGTGCCCGGCTCCTTGGGGGTGACGGCGGGCGCACCGGTCGTGCCGGCGGCCTTCTTTCCGGTCTTCTTGCCGCCCGCCTTGCCGCCCGTCTTGCCGTTGCCCGCCGTCCCGCCGGCCGCCGCCTGCACGGTGGCGGCCTGGAGTGCGGCCTGGCCGTCGGCCCCAGTGCCCTTCGTGACGGGGGTGAAGGACGTGTACGACGTCTCGGCGAGGTCGGAGGTGCTCGGGGCCGGGCACAGCAGCGAGGTGCGCTCCACGGGCAGTTCGGCCGCCGCCCTGGCGGTGTGCGCGCCTGAGGCGCCCGGCGCGGACAGCGACGCGAAGCCCGTGATGGCCGCGAGCGCGGCGGTGCCGGCGATCAGGGAGAGGGTGGTGCGGTTCACTGCTGACTCCCGTCGGGGCGCTCAGGGGCGTGCGGGTGCTGGCGCGCCGGGTCGTAGGCGGGGTCGTAACCCTGCTGGTACGACGGGTCGTACGCGGTCTCGTCGTACGTCCCCTGGGTCTGGCCGCCGTAGCCGTACGGGTCGTACTGGCCGTTCTGGTACGGGTCCGCCTGGTAGGTCTGGTCGTAGGTGCCCGCCGGGTACTGCTCGGCGCCCTGGTACTGCTGCTGCTCGCCGTAGTCGCCGTACTGGGCCGGCGCGTAGGTCGCCGGGTCCGGGTTCCACTCGTCGTACGCCTGCTGCTGCGGGATGGCGAGGGGGGTGTCCGCCGCGGGAGGGGGCGGGAACTCCTCGTTCCCGTCCGCCTCCTCGGTCTCGCCCTGGGCGCGCAGGCGGCGGGCGCGGCGGCCCTCGCCGGCGACGGCCTGCGCGGGCACGGACGGCTCCTCGGGGAGGTCGTCGTCCACGTCGCGGCGCCGCCCGGGCAGGGCCAGGACGACGAGGACGACGGCGAGGGCGCCCTGGGCCCATAGCCAGGCGGTGTGGGTGATCGGGTCGTCGTAGGTGACGTCCAGCCGTCCGCCGGTGGAGGGCAGTTGGAAGCCCTGCGCCCAGCCGTCGACGGTGGTGCGGGTGAGCGGCTTGCCGTCCAGGGTGGCCGTCCAGCCCGCGTCGGCGGTGTCGGCGAGGCGCAGGGTCCGGCCGTCGGGGCCGGACGGCACCGTGGTGTGGATCTCGACGGGCCCGGCGGCCACGGGCTGCGGGGCGCCGGAGGCGGCCGTGATGGTGGCGCGCGCGACCTCCTGGTCGACCCGCCACAGCGCGCTGCCGCCCTGCTGGCTCAGCCGGGACAGGCCGGGCGTGGCGTCCAGGACGCGGGTGATCTCTCGGGGGGCGCCCTTGTGGACGAGGACGTAGCGCACGGCGAACTTGCCGAGCTGGTCGGCCTGGTCGGCGCCGGACCCGGCGACCAGGTTGGCGACGACCTTGTCCAACTGGGCGTTCTCGCCGTCGGCCGCGGCGACCTCGCCGTCGCCCATGCGGGCGCCGGAGCCGCGGACCAGGGTGTAGCCCACGCGCGCGGTCGAGTTGCTGTCGAGGACCAGAGTGCGGGCCTGGTCGCGGGTGCCGCTCTCCTCGGCGACGAACGCGGGCACCTGCGTGGGGTCGCGCCGCTCCACCGGGCCGTCGGCGCCGCGGATCATCCAGCCGCCGGCGATCAGCAGCGGGCCCGCGAGGGAGGCGAAGGCGATCAGCGCGGCCACCGGCTGGCGCCAGCCGAAGCTCTGCTCGGCCACCCGCGCGCGGGCGCCGTCGGCGCCGATGGTGGCCGCGCCCAGCAGGGCGATGCCGTAGACGAGGGTCGCCGGCCCCGCCCAGGTCGAGTCGTTGGACAGGACGGCGAAGACGAGGCCCACGAGGGCGACCGCCCAGGCGGTCCGGATTCCCGACTGCCGCTCGGAGCGCAGCAGGGCGGCGAGCGCGGCCAGTACGACGCCGATCAGCATCAGCCCGCTGACCGTGCCCGGGCCGCCCGGGCTCGCGCCCAGCAGGTCGAGCGCGGAGGCGGCCGAGGGGCCGTAGTCCAGGCCGGCCTCCTTGAAGAAGCCGAACGGGAGCAGGGTCAGCGACCAGGGGGCGAGGACCAGCAGGGGTGTGCCGAGCTGGGCCAGGAAGCGCAGGCCGTAGGCGGTGATGTCGGTGCGGCGGACGGCCAGCACAGCGAGGCCGAGGATCAGCGCGATCGGCCACACGATCGGTGTGAACGCCGTGGTGATCGTCAGCAGCAGCGCGTAGGCCCAGGTGGCGCGCCAGCTGCCGCGTGCACCGGAGGGTTTCGTCAGGCCGCCGGCGGCGATGCCCGCGCGGGCGATCAGCGGCAGCAGGACGGCCAGGACGGCGGTGCCGATGCGGCCGCCGGCGAGGGCGCCGGTGGCCGCGGGCAGGAAGGCGTAGACGACGGCCGACCAGGCGCGCAGGAGGCGTGACTCGACCAGCGGGCGGGAGGCGAAGTAGGCGGTGAAGCCCGCCAGCGGCACCGAGCCGACCAGCAGGACCGTGACCGCGAGGCCGGCCGAGCCGAACAGCACGGAGGCGAGCGTCGCCACGATCGCGAGGTAGGGCGGCGCGGACGGGGTACCGCCGGCGCCGACCGGGTGCCAGGACTCGGCGTAGCGCGACCACAGCTCGGCGGAGGAGCCCGGGGCGGGCAGCAGGGCGCCGCCCGAGAGCGCGCCGCCGCCGAGCAGGGCGCGGCAGGCGACCAGGGAGACGAACAGCAGCACCAGGAAGAGCATCGGCCCTGGGGCGCGGGCGATGCGCTTGAGGCGGGCGAACTGCTCGATCTCCAGGAAGTCGGCGTCCTCGCCGCCGGGCCCGGACTCGACCGCGCCGCCGTGCCGTCCGGCGCCGGAGGTCACCTCCGGGTCGGAGCTGCTGAAGAAGCTGCCCGCGGCCTGCTCCACGGTGGCCCGCACGGTCGCGCCCGGCGGCGGGAACAGCGCGCGCAGTTCACCCTTGTCGATCTGCGCCGCCCCGCGCCTGCGCCGGCCGGCGACGATCCGCTCGGGCCGCAGCAGGGTGCCCAGCAGGCCGCGGATCTCGTCCAGGGCCTGTCCGGGGACCTTGCCGACCAGGTAGGCGACGGTCCGCACGAGCGTGCCGAGCACCAGGCGCAGCAGCACCCAGGGCAGCACGGCCGTCCGTGCGTTGACGAGGAGGGTGTAGGCGGCGCCCGCCTTGTCGACCATGTGCGGGGAGGCGGCGCTGCGGCCCACGCAGTCGACGGTGCGGCGCTCGCGCGAGGCCGCCTCGGCGTGCCGTACGACCGCCTCGGGGGCGACGAGGACGCGGTGGCCAGCCGCGGTGGCGCGCCAGCACAGGTCGACGTCGTCGCGCATGAGCGGCAGCCGCTTGTCGAAGCCGTCGAGCTGTTCGAAGACGTCGCGGCGGATCAGCATGCCGGCGGTCGAGACGGACAGCACGGACCGCACGTGGTCGTGCTGGCCCTGGTCCTGTTCGCGGCGGTCCAGGCCGGTCCAGCGGCGGCCGGAGTTGGCGATGGTGACGCCGACCTCGAGGAGCTGGCGCTTGTCGTACCAGCCGCGCAGCTTGGGACCGACGACGGCGACGTCGTCGCGGCCGAGCTCCAGTTCGTTCTCCACGACCCGCAGCAGCTGGGACAGGGCGTCGGGGTCGGGGGCGCAGTCGTCGTGCAGCAGCCACAGCCACTGGACCGGTTCCCCGTGCGGGAGTTCCGGCATGTCGTAGGCCTCGTCGCGCCAGGTGCGGGTGACGGGGTCCCAGCCGCTGGGGCGCTTGAGGTACGGCAGCTCCTCCGGGGTCAGCACGGGGGCGGTCCGGGCCGCCTCCTCGACCGCCTGGCCGAAACCGGTGCGCCGGGCGAGGTGCAGCACGCGGTCGGGGCCGAGTGCGTCGGTGACCAGCTGGGCGGAGTCGTCGGCGCTGCCGGTGTCGGCGGCCACCGCGTACTGGACGGGGCGCTCTTGGCCGAGCAGCCCGGCGAGCGCGTCGGGCAGCCAGCGGGCGCCGTCGTGGGAGACGACCACCGCCGTCACCACGTGACGCGGAAACTCTGGGGCGGCAGCGTCGTGGTGGGCTGCCGTGTGGCTGTGCACGGACATCGAGGTACGGGCCCCGGTTCGATGGACTGCGGTGGACGTCTGCGCCCCGTGGGGGCGGTGAGGCGTCTCGGACGAGCGACCACACTATCGGCTGGGCATGTCGACGGCCCGCCGCCTGTGGATAACCCACCTGCGACGGGCCGTTTCGTCGTGTGAAGGCGCGGGCCGCCGGTTCAGACCGCCGCCTTCTTCAGGCGTCGTCGCTCACGTTCCGACAGGCCGCCCCAGATGCCGAAGCGCTCGTCGTTGGCGAGGGCGTACTCGAGGCACTCGGAGCGGACCTCGCAGGCGAGGCAGACCTTCTTGGCCTCCCGGGTGGAGCCGCCCTTCTCGGGGAAGAAGGACTCGGGGTCGGTCTGGGCGCACAGCGCGCGCTCCTGCCAGCCGAGTTCCTCGTCCGCGTCGTCGACCAGCAGTTGCTGCACCAGCTCGGTCATGTGCGCCCCTCGTCTGTCTTTCGCGTCCCCGTGATGTAGCCGTTACCGATGTCGGCTGAACGACACGAGTGAAATTACAAGTGTGCTGCTCCGGGCGAGTCAAGCCGAGATCTGCTATTGGGCCCCTTATTCACTCTGCGGAACCAAGGCCATGCAGAAAGTGTTCAAATCGGCATAAACCTTGACACGCAGGCGAGGCCCACGAGGGCCTCCAGCCCGTGCAGAGCCTTGTACGGGGAAGGACGCCCGGTTGTTCGATCTCGTTCCACGCGCATCCCGAAGCAAGCCGGATCACAGTCGGATCACGGGATCACAACGAGGCTTGTGCGCCCGGTAGGCGCCATGTGTCCCGGCCGACGCCGGGACAAACCTTTCGCCTCGGACATCGACCGGATGAGGTGAAACCTGTCCCACATCCCGGGCGTCGAGTTGACAGTGGAGGTGTGAACCGATGTCCTTGTGGGCATGCTCGCGCACTTGGCACTCACCTCGACCGGCTCCGCCGCGTCCCACGGTGCTGCCCACGCTCGCTGTAGCTGTTGTTGCTGTTCCGGCTGTTGAGCTGCACTGCGCTCCACACTGCTCCAGCCGTAGCCGAGTCCGCGCGACTCGGCTTCCGTGTTTCTCGTTCCCCGAGTCACCGCGACACCGCGTCACCCCGTTCCCTCTGACCTTCTTTCACTGAGGAACCACCGCACCCCTATGAACAGCGACAACGACCTCCAGATCGCCGGCGACATCCTCGAGGTGCAGCACCTGCTGCAGCCGCCGCGCGAGCACCCCGTGACCGTGGCCGAGTTCGTGGGCCTGGCCCGTTCCATCGCCGCGGACCGCTCCCAGTGGCAGCACCTCGTCCAGTACGACGCGACGACGCGCTGGTACCACCGGCTGCGCACCGGGCCCGGCTACGAGGTGTGGCTGCTGTCCTGGGTGCCGGGCCAGGGCAGCGGGCTGCACGACCACGGCCGCTCCAGCGGGGTGCTGACCGTCCTGGAGGGCACGCTGACCGAGCGGACCGAACGGGGCACGCGCGCGTTGGCCGCCGGGACGCAGCGGGTGTTCGCGCCGGGGTACGTGCACGAGGTCGCCAACGACGCCCTGGAGCCGGCGGTCAGCCTGCACGTCTACTTCCCGGGCCTGACCGAGATGCCGATGCACGACAACGGCAGCGTGGCCTGCGCGGCGCGTCCGGTGACTGCCTGACGCGTTGTCGTACCCGCCTGCCAGACTTGCCCCATGCGCATTGTGGTTCTGGCAGGCGGCATCGGTGGTGCCCGGTTCCTGCGCGGTCTGAAGCGGGCCGTGCCGGACGCGGACGTCACCGTCATCGGCAACACCGGCGACGACATCCACCTCTTCGGTCTGAAGGTCTGCCCGGACCTCGACACGGTGATGTACACGCTCGGCGGCGGCATCAACGAGGAGCAGGGCTGGGGGCGGGCCGACGAGACCTTCCACCTCAAGGAGGAACTCGCGGCGTACGGTGTCGGGCCGGAGTGGTTCGGGCTCGGCGACCGGGACTTCGCCACGCACATCGTGCGGACGCAGATGATCGGCGCCGGATATCCGCTCAGCGCGGTGACGGAGGCCCTGTGCGACCGGTGGAAGCCGGGCGTACGGCTGATCCCCATGACCGACGACCGGGTCGAGACGCATGTGGCGGTCGACGTCGACGGCGAGCGCAAGGCGGTGCACTTCCAGGAGTACTGGGTACGGCTGCGGGCCTCGGTGCCGGCCGAGGCGGTGGTGCCCGTGGGCGCGGAGCAGGCGAAGCCGGCGCCCGGCGTCCTGGAGGCGATCGCCGAGGCGGACGTCGTCCTGTTCCCGCCGTCGAACCCGGTGGTGTCCATCGGCACGATCCTCGCGGTTCCGGGCATCCGCGAGGCGATCGCGGAGGCCGGGGTGCCGGTGGTGGGACTGTCCCCCATCGTCGGGGACGCGCCCGTGCGGGGCATGGCCGACAAGGTGCTGGCGGCGGTGGGCGTGGAGTCCACGGCCGCGGCGGTCGCCGAACACTACGGGCCGGGGCTGCTGGACGGCTGGCTCGTCGACACCGTGGACGCGGGCGTCGTGGAGCGCGTCGAGGCCGCCGGGATCCGGTGCCGGGCCGTACCGCTGATGATGTCCGACCTCGAGGCGACCGCGCGGATGGCGCGGGAGGCGCTGGCGCTGGCCGAGGAGGTGCGGGGGGCGTGAGCGACACGACTGCCGGCGGGTACGCCGACGGGTACCGGGTCTGGGCCGTCCCCGGGTTGCCGGAGGTGCAGCCCGGCGACGACGTCGCCAAGGTGATCGCCGCCGCCGAGCCCGGGCTGCGGGACGGGGACGTCCTGCTGGTCACCTCGAAGATCGTGTCCAAGGCGGAGGGGCGGATCGTCGCGGCCCTCGACCGGGAGGCAGCGATCGACGCGGAGACCGTGCGGGTCGTGGCCCGGCGCGGGCCGCTGCGGATCGTGGAGAACCGGCAGGGGCTCGTCATGGCGGCGGCCGGTGTCGACGCCTCCAACACCCCCGCCGGGACCGTGCTGTTGCTGCCCGAGGACCCGGACGCCTCGGCCCGCGCGATCCGGGAGGGGCTGCGCGACGCCCTCGGCGTCGATGTGGGTGTCGTGGTGACCGACACGTTCGGGCGGCCCTGGCGCTCGGGGCTCACGGACGTCGCGATCGGTGCCGCCGGGGTGCGCGTCCTGGACGATCTGCGCGGGGGCACGGACACGCACGGCAATCCGCTCTCCGCGACCGTCGTGGCGACAGCGGACGAGCTCGCCGCCGCCGGTGACCTGGTCAAGGGCAAGGCCGCCGGACGGCCCGTCGCCGTGCTGCGCGGCCTCGCGCACGTGGTGGCCGACGAGCACGGGGAGGGCGCCCGGGCCATGGTGCGCGGGGCGCGCGACGACATGTTCCGGCTGGGGACCTCCGAGGCGGTACGGGAGGCGGTGGCCCAGCGCCGTACCGTACGTGCGTTCACGGACGAGCCCGTCGACCCCGCGGCGGTGCGCCGGGCGGTGGCGCTGGCGGTCACCGCGCCGGCGCCGCATCACACGACGCCGTGGCGGTTCGTGCTGCTGGAGTCCGAGGAGTCGAGGGTCCGGCTGCTGGACGCCATGCGGGAGGCGTGGATCGCGGACCTGCGGCGGGACGGCAAGAGCGAGGAGTCGATCGCCAAGCGGGTGCGCCGCGGGGACGTGCTGCGGGGCGCGCCGTACCTGGTGGTGCCGTGCCTGGTGATGGACGGGTCGCACACCTACGGGGACGCGCGGCGGGACGGGGCCGAGCGGGAGATGTTCGTGGTCGCCGCGGGAGCCGGGGTGCAGAACTTCCTGGTCGGGCTGGCCGGGGAGCGGCTGGGGTCGGCCTGGGTGTCGTCGACGATGTTCTGCCGGGACGTGGTGCGGGAGGTGCTGGGGTTGCCGCAGGACTGGGATCCGATGGGGGCGGTGGCCGTGGGGCATCCGGCTCAGGAGCCGCGGGCTCGCGGGGAGCGGGACGTGCAGACCTTCGTGGAGGTGCGGTGAGGTCGCGGCCCTACGCCCTAGTCTCTTAGGACATACGGGCTCATCACCGAGATCCAGGAACTCAGCCGTGGCAGGACGATTCGCTCCCCGGCCCACTCGTACGACGGTGCGGGGTGGGCAGGTCGGGGCGTCCGCGGGGATACCCCGGCAGGCGTCCGCGCCCGCGCGGGTGCGGACCGTCGTGCCCGCCGGGCCGTTGGAACTCGGGCTGGTGCTGGGCGTGTTGCGCCGTGGGCCCGCGGACCCCACCTTCCGTGCGATGCCAGACGGGTCGGTGTGGCGGGCGAGCCTGACGCCGACCGGGCCCGGCACCCTGCGGGTCTCCGTGAGCGCCGGCGCGGGCGCGGTGCGGGGAGAGGCCTGGGGACCGGGGGCCGAGTGGCTGCTGGAGCAGTTGCCGGAACTGTTGGGGGGCGCGGACGAACCGGAGGCGTTCGTGCCGCGGCACCGGGTGGTGGCGACGGCGTGGCATCGGCGGCCGGGGTTGCGGTTGACGCGGACCAAGCTGGTGCTGGAGTCGCTGATTCCGTCCGTGCTGGAGCAGAAGGTCACCACCGATGAGGCGTACCGGGCCTGGCGGTCGCTGGTGCGGAAGTTCGGGGAGCCGGCGCCCGGTCCCGCGGCCGGCGGGAGGTTGTGGGTGATGCCGGGGCCTCGGACGTGGGCGCTGATTCCCTCGTGGGAGTGGCACCGGGCCGGGGTCGACAACAAGCGGGCGTCGACGATCCTGCGCGCTGTCCGGGTGGCGGGGCGGCTGGAGGAGGCCGTGGGGATGTCGCCGGAGAAGGCCCAGGCGCGGCTGGAGGTGGTGCCGGGGATCGGGCCGTGGACGTCGGCGGAGGTCGTGCAGCGCAGTCATGGGGCAGCGGATGCGGTGACCGTGGGGGATCTGCATCTGCCGGGGATCGTGGGGTGGGCGCTCGCGGGGGACCGGGACGCGGATGACTCCGTGATGCTGTCGTTGCTGGAGCCGTATGCCGGGCAGCGGCATCGGGCGGCTCGGTTGATTCTGCTGAGTGGGAGGTCGCCGGGGCGGCGGGCTCCACGGATGCCTCGCGGGGACATCGGGGGGCTGTGAGCGGGGTCTCGCCCCCGCCGCCCCTACCCGTCCCGTCCCCGGGGGCTGCCGCCCCTTCGGCCCCGCCCAGAGGGCCCCGCCCCCTGGACCCCCGATCGGCCCCGAAAGGGCCTCGTCCTCAAACTCCCCCAGAGGGGGACCCCCAGACGGGCTGGATATACGGACCGGCGTCCAGATGTGCCGGACGGGCTGGATTGCCCGACCCGGCGTTTCACCCTCTACTGGTCCGACGAGAAGCGCACCGCGCCCGCTGGGATTCGGGCGTCGCACCACACGCGGATGCCGTCGCGCAGTTCGTTGTCGGGGCCGATCACCGCGCGGTCGCCGATGACCGTGCCGGTGAGGATCGAGCGTTCGCCGACGCGGGCGCGGGTGCCGATGAGGGAGTCGGTGATGACGGCGCCGGGTTCGATGACGGCGCCGGGGAGGATGGTCGAGCCGAAGACCCGGGCGCCCTCCGCGACGAGGGCGCCCTCGCCCACCACGGTGCCGCCGGTCAGCTTCGCGTCCGGGGCGACCCTGGCCGTGGGCAGGACCAGACGGTCGCCGCAGCGGCCCGGGACCGCCGGTGACGGAGCCCGGCCCAGGACCAGGTCCGCCGAGCCGCGGACGAAGGCGGCCGGCGTTCCGAGGTCCAGCCAGTACGTGGAGTCGACCAGCCCCTGGAGGTGGGCGCCGGCCGAGAGCAGGTCGGGGAACGTCTCCCGTTCCACCGAGACCGGGCGGCCCTGCGGGATCGTGTCGATGACCGAGCGGCGGAAGACGTACGCCCCGGCGTTGATCTGGTCGGTGACGATCTCCTCGGGGGTCTGAGGCTTCTCCAGGAACGCCAGTACCCTGCCCGTCTCGTCCGTGGGGACCAGGCCGTAGGCGCGGGGGTCGGTCACCTTGGTGAGGTGGAGCGTGACGTCGGCGCCGGTCGTCTCGTGGGTGTCCACCAGGGCCCTGATGTCCAGGCCCGTCAGGATGTCGCCGTTGAAGACCAGGACCGGGTCGTCGGGGCCCGAGTGGAGGCGCGCGGCCACGTTGCGGATGGCTCCGCCGGTGCCGAGCGGCTCGTCCTCCGTCACGTACTCGAGGTGCAGGCCGAGCGACGAGCCGTCGCCGAAGTACGGTTCGAACACCTCGGCCAGATAGGACGTGGCCAGCACGATGTGTTCGACGCCCGCCGCTCTCGCGCGCGCCAGCTGGTGTGTGAGGAAGGGGACCCCGGCCGCCCGGACCATGGGCTTCGGCGTATGCACCGTGAGGGGCCGCAGGCGTGTGCCCTTGCCGCCGACCAGGAGGATCGCTTCTGTCACCTGTCGTCTCTGCTTCCTGCCGGGACCGGCCGAAATGTCTGCGTCGGCCGGCCAGTGTACGCAGAACGTCGTGCCGGGTTTCCCAACCCCCTGCCGCCCCTGGTGGCGGGCCGCGCTCGAGCCGATCGTGCCGGTCTCGCAGTGGAGCCGGCGCCAGTACGCTTGCGCGGGTGAATGCCAGTGATCGCGCCCCCGCCGACCTGCTGTCTTCCGCGCTCGCCGCGGATCCCGGACGTCCCCTGGTGACGTTCTACGACGACGCCACCGGCGAGCGGGTCGAACTGTCCGTCGCCACCTTCGCCAATTGGGTGGCCAAGACCGCGAACCTCCTTCAGGGCGACCTGGGTGCCGCGCCCGGGGACCGGGTGGCCCTGTTGCTGCCGTCGCACTGGCAGACGGCCGTGTGGCTGCTGGCGTGCGCGTCGGTCGGGGTCGTCGCGGACGTGGACGGGAACGCGGCGGCGGCCGACGTGGTGGTGAGCGGGCCGGACGCGCTTCAGGCGGCGCGGGCCTGCCGCGGGGAGCGGGTCGCCCTCGCGCTGCGGCCGCTGGGCGGACGTTTTCCACAGGTCCCGGACGGGTTCATGGACTACGCCGTGGAAGTGCCGAGCCAGGGTGACCGGTTCGTGGCGTTCGCACCGGTGGATCCCGCGGAGCCCGCGCTGATCGTGGCCGGGCGGGAGTTCAGCGGCGCGGAGGTCGTGGAGCGGGCGCGGGAGGAGGCGACGGCGCTGGGGCTCACCGGGCCCGGGGCGCGCATCCTGTCGGGGCTGCCGTACGACACCTGGGAAGGGCTGCACGCCGGGTTGTACGGGCCGCTGGCCGTCGGGGGGTCGGTGGTGCTGTGCCGGCATCTGGCGGAGCTGGGGGAGGAACGGCTCGCCCAGCGGATCGAGAGCGAGCGGGTGAGCGTGGTGCGCCGCTGAGGCGGGGCCGCACGGTCACCCGAACGGGTCAGTAACGGCCGCCCTCGTCACCCCTTCCGGGTCATGGTCGTAGGAGCCACAGGTTCGTACGCCATGAGGGGTGGGCCCGCGCGTGAACGACACCGAGAGGAGCCTCGGTCCCGGGGCCGGGTCGTCCGCCAGCGGCAGGGGGCTCGCCCGGCGGCGTCGGCGCCGGTGGGTCAGGGGCGGCGGGCTCGCCGTCGCGCTGGTGGTCCTGGCCGCCGGCGGGGCCGGGTGGGCCCTCTACATGAAGCTGGACGGGAACATCAGGGCCGACGACGCGGCGGCCCGCGAGCTCGCCCGGTTCGAGAAGGAGCGGCCGACGGCGCTCGTCAAGGACGCGCAGAACATTCTGCTGATCGGGTCGGACTCGCGGGCCGGGGACGGGAACGCGCAGTACGGGCGGGACTCGGGGACCGAGCGGTCCGACACGACGATCCTGTTGCACCTGGCGGCGGGGCGGCGGTCGGTGACCGCAGTGTCGCTGCCACGGGACCTGATGGTGGACATCCCCGCCTGTCTGCGACCCGACGGGACGCGCTCCGAGCCGGTCTTCGGGATGTTCAACTCGGCCTTCGAGACGGGGGGTTCGGCCTGCACCATCCGGACGGTGGAGCGGCTGACGGACGTGCGGGTCGACCATCACGTCGTCGTGGACTTCCACGGGTTCAAGGAGATGGTCGACGCCGTCGACGGCGTGCGGGTCTGCCTGAAGGAGCCCATCGACGACAAGGCGGCCAGGTTGAAGCTGCCCGCGGGGCGGGTCACGCTCGACGGGGAGCAGGCCCTCGGGTACGTGCGGGCGCGCAAGTCGCTGGGCGACGGGAGCGACACCGAGCGGATGGACCGTCAGCAGCGGTTCCTCGGCGCGCTCGTCGACAAGGTGCAGAGCAACGACGTCCTGCTGAACCCGGTGAAGCTGTACCCCGTCCTGGACGCCGCCACCTCCTCGCTCACCACCGACCCGGATCTGGCGAGTCTGCGCGGGCTCTACGACCTTGTGCGCGGTCTGCGGGACATCCCCACCGAACGGGTGCAGTTCCTCACGGTTCCGCGGGAGTCGTACGTGTACGACGCCAACCGGGACCAACTCGTGGAGCCCGCGGCGCAGAAGCTGTTCCAACATCTGCGGACCGACACGCCGGTGACAGTGACCAAAGGAGTCACCGGCAATTCCGGTGCAAACAGCGTCAATTCGGGATCAGTGGAACCGTACGCGGCCTCAAGCGACTACGGGCCGTACGGATTCCGCGACGGAAAGGCCGGAGGTAAGGGGGTCGTTGAGCCGTCGAACGGGGTTTCGCCCGCGCCCACGTTCCGGGGGAACACGGCGGCAGAAGACACCTGTAAGTAAAGGGATTACCAAATCGCCACACCCATGTCCGAGAAAAAGGACGAATTGACCCCCGTCGGGGCGTGGAAATTCCGGCCATCGTCATGGGGTGCCGAACAGGGCGGTTAGTGTGAGCGGTCCGGTGCATCCGGTGCGAGGTCCGTCCTGGCGTCGAGCACTGTGAGACCGAGACCCGAGCGCCTTGTGGGGGAAAGGCGCCGCGCCCCGACGGAGGAATCGGACAACCGTGGACGCGACAGGCCGAGGGCGGGCGGACGACATCGATCCCGCAGACCAGTGGGTGCTCAATCCGAACACCGGTGAATACGAACTGCGACTGAGCCCTTCCGCACCGCAGTCACCGGTCCCGGGTCCCCGCAGATCCGCCCCGCGCGACGCGGGCGCCACCCTGAGCAGCCCCACGGTCGCACCCGACCGCCTGCCCGACCGGGTACCGCCTCCGCGCCGGCGCCGTGGCGCGCCCGAGGAGCCGCCGCCCGGGCGGCGCGGACGCCGACCGGTGAAGAAGAAGGGCAAGGCCAAGAAGATCCTGCTGTGGACCGGCGGGACGATGGCCTTCGTGCTGGTCGGCACGGCCGGCGCCGCCTACCTCTACATCGAGCACCTCAACAACAACATCGCGTCCGTCTCCGACGACGGCGCGAGCACCGGTGGCTTCAGCAAGGGCAAGGCGATCAACATCCTGCTGATCGGCACCGACAAGCGCACCGGCAAGGGCAACACCAAGTACGGCGACGCGGGCAGCGTCGGCCACGCGGACACGACGATCCTGCTGCACGTCTCCAAGGACCGGTCGAACGCGACGGCGCTGAGCATCCCGCGCGACCTGATCGTCGACGTGCCGGACTGCCCGACCAAGCAGGCCGACGGCAGCGAGCGCGTCATCGCGGGCACCAGCAACGTCCGTTTCAACACCAGCCTCGGCCAGGACGACCGCACGCCCAGCTGTGTCGCGCGCACGGTCACGGGGCTGACCGGCATCAAGCCCGACAACTTCATGGTGGCCGACTTCAACGCGGTCAAGACGCTGACCACGGCGGTCGGTGGCGTCGACGTGTGTCTCGGCAAGGACATCAACGACCCCAAGTCGCACCTGAACCTGAAGAAGGGCATGCGGCACATCGAGGGTGAGAACGCCCTCG
This sequence comes from Streptomyces sp. NPDC101152, assembly GCF_044768275.1. Taxonomy (NCBI): domain Bacteria; kingdom Bacillati; phylum Actinomycetota; class Actinomycetes; order Kitasatosporales; family Streptomycetaceae; genus Streptomyces; species Streptomyces sp. NPDC101152. Next base: position 28,947 of record NZ_JBIWPO010000037.1, read on the forward strand.
CGTTCGTGCGCACCCGGCACGCGGTCGGCTTCGGCGGCGACCTGAGCCGTATCACGCTCCAGCAGCAGTTCCTCAGCGCGCTGATGCGCAAGCTGAAGTCGAACGACACGCTCACCGACCCGACGAAGATGATCAAGATCGCGGAGGCGGGCACCCAGGCGCTGACCGTCGACTCCAACCTCAAGAGCATCGGCAAGCTGAAGGACCTCGGTCTGGAGCTGGGCAAGCTCAACCTGAAGAACCTGACGTTCACCACCGTCCCGGTCGTCGACAACCCGGCCGAGAAGGTGAAGGCGACCGTCGTCCTCAAGCCGTCGGCCGCACCGCAGGTCTTCGCCGCGATCAGGAACGACGTCTCCTTCACCGCGGTCAAGGCAGAGAAGAAGAAGGAGGCCGCCGCCGTCGCCGACCGCCTCAAGGGCAGCAAGTCGGCCGCCTCCGCGGTGCGGGTGCGGATCCTCAACGGCGGCGCGAACCCCGGCAGCGCGCAGGCGGAGCTGAACTACCTGCAGAACGACGCGGGCGTGCTGAAGTCCGAGAACGCGGGCAACGCGGGCACCCCGCAGGCCACGACCACCCTCGAGTACGCCCCCGCCCAGGCCGACCAGGCCCGCCGGCTGGCGGCCATCCTCGGGCTGTCCGGCGCGCAACTGAAGCCCGGAAAGAGCGTGACCAACGACCAGGGCCTGCCCACGATGACGCTGACGCTGGGCAAGGACTTCCCCGGCGCGGGCACGTCGTACTCCGCGTCGGCGAAGGCGCCGAACGTTGACAAGACCACGGCCGACAAGGTCGAGTGCGCCAAGTGACCTGACGGGCCTGTTGTGCGTCTAACTAGTGCCGGTGCAGGCGACGTTCGCGACGGGGCGAACGTCGCCTGCCGCGGCACCAGGCGCACGACAGGCCCGTTTCACGGTGCAAGGGTGGGGAGGACGGGGAATGACGCAGAGCAGTGTGCGCGCGGAGGGGACGCGAGGGGACGTCCGGCGCGCTTCGGACGGCCACGCGGCCGCGCAGGAGGACGGCTCCGGCAGATCGGGGGGCACAGACGGTTCGGGTCGGCGGCGGCAGGGGCCCCGGCCGCGCGGGCGCCGGATGCTGAGATGGTCGGCGACCACGCTCGCGGTGCTGATACTCGGCACGGCCGGCGCCGGATACCTGTACTACCAGCACCTCAACGGCAACATCCACAGGGGCGAGCGCAGCAGCGGCGACGCCAAGGCGCAGAAGACCAGGGCCAACGCGGCCGGTCAGACGCCGATGAACATCCTGCTGATCGGATCGGACAGCCGTAACTCCGACGAGAACGTGCGCCTCGGCGGCGCGAAGTACGACCGCGGCAGCCCGCCACTCGCCGACGTGCAGATGCTGATCCACCTGTCCGCGGACCGCAAGAGCGCCGCGATGGTGAGCATCCCGCGCGACACCCGGGTCGACATCCCCAAGTGCACCGACCCGAAGACCGGCAAGGTCTACCCGGCGACCAACACCATCATCAACGAGTCGCTGGCCCGCGGCGGCGCCGGCTGCACGCTGGCCACCTGGGAGAACCTCACCGGGGTCTACATCGACCACTGGATGACGATCGACTTCGCGGGCGTGGTGAAGATGGCGGACGCCATCGGCGGGGTCGACGTGTGCGTACGGCAGAACGTGTGGGACCGCCCGACGGCGGCGGTGTCCGGCGGCTCCGGGCTGAAGCTGACGGCCGGCACGCACAAGGTGAAGGGCGAGCAGGCCCTGCAGTGGCTGCGCACCCGGCACGCCTGGGGCAGCGACCCGCTGCGCGCCAAGGCCCAGCACCTGTACCTGAACTCGATGATCCGCACCCTGAAGGGTGAGAACGTCTTCACCGACACCGGCAGGCTGATGAACCTCGCCGACGCGGCCACCAAGTCGCTGACCGTCTCCGAGGAGATCGGCTCCGTCACGAAGCTCTACGACCTGGGCATGCAGCTCAAGTCGGTGCCGACGGACCGCATCACCAGCCTGACGATGCCGAACCTGCAGGACCCGCAGAACAGGGACCACCTCGTTCCCGACGGCGCGAACGCCGACAAGCTGTGGCAGATGCTCCGCGACGACGTGCCCTTCGACAAGAACGGCAAGGCGTCGGACACGAAGAAGAAGAAGACGGTGGCCGCGGCCACCAAGACCCCCTCGGCGCCGGACGCCCAGATCGGCGTCACCGTCCAGAACGCCACCGGGAGCAGCACGCTGGGCCCGGTGCCGGGACGCGCCGGCACGATCGCCGGGGCGCTGGTGCAGAAAGGCTTCGCCAGGGCGGCCAAGGACGCGACGGGCGGCCTCACCGCGGAGCGGACCCTCGTGCGCTACCCGAGCGCCGAACTGGAGGGCGACGCCCAGCGCGTGGCCGAGTCGCTGGGCGTTCCGCTGAGTTCGGTGAAGCAGTCCACCGACGTCTCGGGTGTCACGGTGGTCGTGGGCGCGGACTGGCGCGAGGGCACGACCTACCCGAAGCAGTCGGCCCCCAAGGCGGGCGACGTGCCCGGCAACTCGGACGCCATCAACGGCTCGGACAAGGGTCAGTGCATGGACGTCTACGCCCCCTACCGCTGGTAGACCCGGTGTCGGCCGTCGGTCCCGGTCTCAGGAGGAGGTCAGGACCGCCGGCCGCCGCGACGCGATGACCTTCCTGGCCAGCGACTTCGGGCTGGTCAGGAAGCCCCAGCCCCAGGTCATGTGCATGGTGGCCAGGGCGACGGGGATCTGCAGGCGGGCCTTGAGCGGGAGACCCTTGCCGGCCGGGACCGAGCCGAGGACGATCGCCGCCAGGTAGCCGCCGGGTATCACGAAGCCCCAGGGCGTGACCACCACGCCGACCACGAGACCGGCCACGATCGCCAGCAGCGCCGTGGGCGGGGCGAGGTAGCGCAGGTTGATCGAGCCCTCGTGGTAGCGGGCCACGACGTGCCGCCAGCGGCCGTAGTCCTTGTACTGCTTGGCCAGGGCCCGCACGGAGGGTCGCGGGCGGTACGACACCCGCAGTTCCGGCGAGAACCAGATCAGCCCGCCGGCCTCCCGGATGCGGAAGTTCAGCTCCCAGTCCTGGGCCCGGATGAACTCCTCGTTGTACCCGCCCTGGCGCTCCAGCGCCTCCCGCCGGAACACCCCGAGGTACACCGTCTCGGCCTCGCCCGCCGCGCCACCGGTGTGGAAGACGGCGTTGCCGACGCCGATCTTCGAGGTCATCGCGGCGGCGACGGCGTGCTCCCAGTCGTTCTCCCCCTCGGCGTGCATGATGCCGCCGACGTTCTGCGCGCCGGTCTCCTCCAGGAGCCGTACGGCGGTCGCGATGTAGTTCGGGGAGAGCATGCCGTGGCCGTCGACGCGGACCACGACCGGGTGCCGGGAGGCCTTGATCGCGGCATTGAGGGCGGCCGGCGTGCGGCCGGTGGGGTTCGGGACGGTGTGCACGCGCGGGTCCTCGCGGACGAGTTCGGCCGCGATCTCGTCCGTGCGGTCCGTGGACGGACCGAGGGCGATCACGACCTCCATCTCGCCGGCGTACTCCTGCGCGAGGATCGCTTGGACGGCCCCGCGCAGATGCCGCTCCTCGTTCAGGACGGGCATGATCACAGAAACGGCGGGGAGCCGCACGTCGGAATTGGCGTTCATCGATGCTCACGTTACCGCGAACGGGGGACAGCTCCGCGCCCTACCGGGGCGGCTGACCGGGCCACAGATCGTATCGACCTACGGTGCTCACGATCCCACGTACGGCCGTCGCCCGGAGGTGTCCCCCTTGCCCACGCAGCCCCGGTCCGCCGCCCCCGCCCGCCCGCAGCGCCGCACCCAGCCGCCCCGCACCCCGCACCAGCGCGGCCGCGGCCCCCGGCCCCCCGTGCGCCGCAGGAAGCCGCGCTGGGCCATGCGCGCGGTGACGACCCTGTCCGTCGTGGTCCTCGCCTCCGCCGGGATCGGGCACGCTGTGCTCGCCGGCCTCGACGCGGACATCGCCCGGATCGACCCCTTCAAGGACATGAAGAACCGTCCGATCGGGGGCCACGGCATGAACGTCCTGCTGGTCGGCACGGACGGCCGGGACCGGATCACCGAGCAGGAGCGGAGCCAGTTCCACCTGGGTGGGGCGCCCTGCCACTGCACCGACACGATCATGATCGTGCACATCTCGGAGGACCGGCAGCGGGCCACCGTGGTGAGCCTGCCGCGCGACTCCTACGCCGAGGCGCCGAACGCCGACGGCAGGGGCACGCACCCGATCAAGCTCAACGCGGCATACGCCGAGGGGGGCCCCAACCTCACCGTGCGGACCGTCGAGAACATGACCCACGTGAAGATCGACCACTACCTGGAGGTCGACTTCGTCAGCTTCATGAAGACGGTCGACGTGCTCGGCGGGGTCAGGATCTGCACCACCGAGCCGCTCAAGGACGCCTACTCCGGCCTCGACCTCCCGGCCGGCACCCACACCCTGATGGGTGGTCAGGCCCTCGAGTACGTCCGCGCCCGCCATGTCGACGGCGCCTCCGACCTCGGCCGCATGAAGCGGCAGCAGCGCTTCCTGGCCTCGCTCATCGAGCGGGCCACGTCCTCCGGGATCCTGCTGAACCCGATGAAGTTCCGGGACGTGACGCACGCCGTCCTGGGCTCGGTCCGCGCCGACAAGGGCTTCGGCACCGACGAACTCCTCGACCTGGGCCGGGCGATGCGCTCCTTCTCGCCGTCGTCCTCGGAGTTCGCGACGGTCCCCGTCGGGCAGACCGACTACGTCGTCAAGGGCATCGGCTCGACCCTGAAGTGGGACACCGCCAAGGCCGGCGCCCTGTTCACGAACCTCCGCGACGACAAGCCCCTCACCGTCCGCGCCCAGCGTGCGGCGCCCGCCAGGACGGTCGAGGTGGCGGTGGCGCCCCAGCAGATCCGGGTCCAGGTGCAGAACGGCACCCCGACGGCCGGCCTCGGCAAGCGCGTGGACGACGCGCTGGCGGCCGCCGGCTTCGACACGACCCGCGCGCCCGTGGCCGCGGCCGACCGCACGGTGAAGCGGACGGTGATCGAGTACGACCCCCACTGGGACCGCTCGGCCCGGTCGCTGTCGGCCGCGCTGCCGGGCAGCGAGCTGCGGGAGGTGAAGGGGCTCGGGCCGACGCTGAAGGTGATCGCGGGCGCGGACTACGGGGCGGTGCGCAAGGTGCGCTCGCAGGACGCGACGCAGGGACGGTTCGAGGCGGTGACCGGCGACCAGGTGGTGTGCACGTAGGGCTTCCCGTCGAGCTTCTAGTCGTCGAGGCCCTCCGCCGACCGCTTCTCGCGCAGTTCCCTGATCTCGCGGCGGCGGGCCAGGCGGTGGGTGCGGCGGATCTGGGCCTCCTGGTAGCGGCGCCGGTCCTTCTCCGTCTCGGGGAGGACCGGCGGTACCCGGCGGGGCCGGCCGTCGGCGTCGACGGCGGCGAAGACGAGGTAGGCGGAGCCGACCTGGGTCGCCGGCGCGGACTCGTTCCACCGCTCGGCGAGCACCCGGACGCCGACCTCCATGGAGGTGCGGCCGGTCCAGTTGACCTGCGCCTTGACATGGACCAGGTCGCCGACGCGGACCGGCTCCAGGAACGCCATCTCGTCCATGGACGCGGTGACGGCCGGACCGCCGCTGTGCCGGCCGGCGACGGCGCCCGCCGCGTCGTCCACCAGCTTCATGATCACACCGCCGTGCACCGTGCCCAGCAGGTTGGTGTCGTTGTGGGTCATGATGTGGCTGAGCGTGGTCCGCGACGCCGAGGTGGGCTTGCCGGGAATCTCCGCGCTGTCCGGTTCCACGGCGGTGGCCTGGTCTGTCATGGCCCCCACCTTATGCCGAGGCGACATCTGCGGACTTTGTGTTGGGTTCGCAACAGCCGTGCCCTGATTTTCCTACGACCCTTGTAAAGGACACCGTCGCTCCCGGCACACTGGGGCCCATGAACGATTGGCCCGAGGGATGGTCCGACGACAACCGTGGCGGCGGGTACGGACGCGGCAGCGCGAGCGCACAGCCCGACCCTGCCCGCGTGATGCGGCAGGTCCGCAGGCCCGCCCCGGGCGGCTACGGGGGCCCCGGCCCGTCCGCGCCGCCGTACGGCCAGGGCGTGCCGCACCAGCCGACGTACGTCGACGGCCAGGGGTACGGCGACGGCTACGGCGACGCCCCCGGCGGTGACGGCTACGACAGCAGCTACAACACCGGCCACGTCTACGGGACGCCGGGCGGCGGCGGTCCCGGCGGGCCGGGCGCGGTCAAGCCGCGGCCGAACTGGCGGCGCCGTATCAAGTGGACGGCGATCACGCTGGTGACCGTGCTGGTCGTGACGTCCGTGGCCACGTACTTCTGGGCCGACTCCAAGCTGCACCGGGACGTCGACCTGTCCAAGGTCATCGACCGGCCGGCGTCCGGCTCGGGCACGAACTACCTGATCGTCGGCTCGGACAGCCGGGCCGGGCTGTCCGACGCGCAGAAGCAGCAGCTGCACACCGGCTCCGCCGAGGGCAAGCGGACCGACTCGATGATGATCCTGCACGTCGGCGGCAACGGCGACACGCTGATCTCGCTGCCCCGCGACTCGAACGTGACGATCCCCTCGTACGTGGGCTCGACCTCCGGCAAGACCTACCCCGCCAGGGGCCGGCAGACGAAGCTCAACGCGGCCTACGCGGAGGACGGGCCGACGCTGCTGGTCCGCACGATCGAGGCCAACATGGGCCTGCACATCGACCACTACGTGGAGATCGGTTTCGCCGGCTTCGCGAACATCGTGGACGCGGTCGGCGGTGTGACCCTCACCATCGACAAGGGCTTCAAGGACAAGTACTCGGGCGCCGACTTCAAGGCCGGCACGCAGACGCTGAACGGCCCGCAGGCGCTGGCCTTCGTCCGTACCCGGCACGCCTTCGCCGCCTCCGACCTGCAGCGCACGAAGAACCAGCAGAAGTTCCTGTCGGCCCTCGCCCACGAGGTCGCCACTCCCTCGACGGTGATGAACCCCTTCAAGCTGTACCCGACGATGGGTGCGGGCCTGGACTCGCTGACCGTCGACAAGGGCATGAGCCTGTGGGACCTGGCGTCCATGTTCTGGGCCATGAAGGGCGTCAGCGGCGGCAGCGGCACCTCGATGAACATGCCGATCTCGGGCTCCGTCGGCGGCAACCTCGTCTGGGACAAGGCGAAGGTGAAGACGCTGGTGACCGAGTTGAACAACGACCAGAAGGTCACGGTCTCGGGTGGCTGAGCAGAGCAACGGCAGACCGCCCTTCGGGGCGGTTCTGTGTGACGTCGACAATGTGATCCGGTCCTTCGACTCCACGCGTCTGGAGGCGCTGGAGCGCGCCGCCGGGATCGCCGAGGGGACCACCAAGAAGGTGGCGTTCGCCGCGGGGGCGGCCGGGCCGCTGGTGCTGGGCGAGATCACCTCGCAGGAGTGGGCCGAGGCGATCGCGCAGGGCCTCGCCGGGCTGGTGGACGAGCCGCAGACCGCGTACGAGCTGGCCCTGGCGCTGCTGGAGTCGCCGTTCCACGCGGACGACGAGGTCGTGGCCCTGCTGCGGCGCGCCCGCGTCCGCATCCCGCTGGTCCTGGTCTCCAACGCGGCCCTGGAACTGGAGTCCGACCTCGACTCGCTCGGCCTGGGCGATCTCGCCGACCACGTCGTCAACAGCGCCCGCGTCGGCCTCGCCAAGCCGGACCCGCGCATCTACCGGCTGGCCGCCGACCTGGCCGGCACGCGTCCCGACCGCTGCCTGTTCGTCGACGACAGCGAGGAGAACGTGGCCGCGGCGGCCGCCCTGGGGATGCACGCGGTGCGCTTCCGGGAGGCCGCCGACCTGGAGCAGGCCCTGGAGCCGCTGTTCAGCTGACGGCGCCGGAGGCGAGCAGCGCGACGCGCGGCAGCACCAAACGCCCCTCCCCGCCGAGGAGTTCGAGGCGGAGGCCCCGCCCGGGCATGAGCGAGCCCGTGGAGCCGCTGTTCAGCTGACGGCGCCGGAGGCGAGCAGCGCGGCGCAGGGGAGCACCAAACGCCCCTCACCGTCCAGGAGTTCGGCGCCGAGCCGCTCGTACTCCCGCCGGATCCGTACGACGGTCGGCGGGTCCTGTGCCGCGATGAGGCGACCGGTCCTGCCGATCCCCTCGGCGGCTCCGCGCCACCACTCGTCGAGACCGGCGCGGTGCTCCCAGCCCACCTCGACGCACCGCACGTCCGCGAACCCGGCGCCGTCGAGCAGGCCCGCGAGCCCGTCGGCCGTCCGCTCGAAGTCCTCGCCGGGATCGAGCCGCGGCAGATACGCCGGTGCGACGGCCCCGGCGGCCTCGCAGGCCCGTCCGAGCAGTTCCATCCCGGCGTTGCGCCCGCCGCCCCACACGGTCACCGCCAGCCGCCCTCCCGGCCTCAGCAGCCGGCGCAGTTCGGCGAGGGCGGCACGGGGCCGGCCGACGTGGTTGAGCACGAAGTTGGCGACCACCGCGTCGAACTCGGCGCTGAGGAAGGGCAGTTGGGGCAGCAGGCCGACTTGTGCGGCCACTCCGCGCGCCCGGGCCACCGCCACCATCCCGGCATCGGCGTCCACCGCGACCACGCGCGCCCCGCGTTCCCCGGCCGCAAGGGCCGCCGTGCCGGGGCCGGTTCCCACGTCGAGCACCCGGGTTCCCGCGGCGACCCCCGCCGCGTCCAGCAGCGCCTCGACCGGGTGCGCGCACAGCCGCGCGAAGCCCTCGGCGTACGTCTGCGCCTGCCCGTCCCACATCTCCCGCTCGGCCGCGTCGAAGGCCTCCGTCATGTCCGCCACGGGAGCAGCCTGCCCCATGACGCACCGAGGGCACCCATGGGGTGGGTGCCCTCGGCCCCTCGTTCACGCCTGAGCGTTGGTCACATCGTGGCGCCCGCCATCGTGCGGCACATCTGCGCGCAACGGCGACACGCCTCGGCACATCGCATCATCTGTGGGTCGTCCGGCATCGCCATACACGCCTCGGCGCACATGTCGCAGGCCTTGGCGCACAGCGCGCACATCTCGGCCGACATCGGCGAGCGGCGCATCATCATGTCCGCGCACATGCGGGTCATTTCGGAGCAGTCCATGAGCGCTCGCATGATCTGCATCTGGGCCTGGCCGCCCATCTGCAGGCAGGAGCTCATGGTCTCCTCGCACAGGGTGTGACAGGACATGCAGGCCTCGACGCAGTCCTGCATCTCCTTGCTCATGGCCGTCATGGGTCCGGTCTGGGTCATGGCTCCTCCTGGGGAGGGAGAGGGGCCCGGGGCGGGCCTCCGTGTGCCTCCCGTCCTACGCCTACCGGGGCCGGGCCGCCATCGGGCGGAGGCGAACAATCCGCCACGAACCCGCCCCCACCAAAGCGACAAAAGCCCCCGGAATCCCTCCCGGGGGCGGGGTGCCGCTAGGCCGATCGGCTAGGAGGCCGGTCCGGGTTTCGAGTGGAGGATCTCGCGGGCCTGGTCGGCCGCGCGGGCGAGGCTCTCGGAGACGTAGTCGAGGAAGCGGGCGGTGTTCTCCAGGCGGGCGCCGGCCGGGGTGCCGGGACCGAGGACGCCGACGCCCTGCCGATGCGCCTCGGCGACCTGGGCGGTGGACCGGACGCTGGACATCATCGCCTGGTACATGACCTCGTCGTCCATCGCGTAGCGCTCGCGACGACCCTCGTCGCGTTCCCGGCGGACCAGGTCCTGGCCCTCGAGATACGCGACGGCCTTGGAGACGGACGCCGGGCTGACCTGGAGGCGCTGGACGAGTTCGGCCGCGGTCAGGCTGCCCGTGTCGCTGACGGTGAGGCAGGCCAACACCCGCGCCATCATCTGGGGCGTGCCCGACTGCATGTAGACGGTGGTGAGCGTCTCCTCGTACGCCCGCACGGCCTCCGGATCACGCCCGTAGGCCTGCGGCTGCACCTCCGCCCCGCGGGGCGCGGTCCGCACGCGGCGGTGGGCGCGGCGTTCGGTGGCGCGGTGCGCCATGTCGGCGCGGTAGGCGGTGGGGCCGCCGTTGCGCAGGACCTCGCGAGTGACGGTGGAGGTCGGACGGTCGAGGCCTCTGGCGATCTCCGCGTAGGCGAGCCCGTCGGCCAGTCCCTGCGCGATCTGCCGGCGTTCCTGCTGGGTGAGTCTGCCGCCCGGCATCGGAGCCCTCCTTCGTGGTGCGTGAGGCGCCCAGCATAGCGTTCACCTCCATTCCATTGCAACACAACACGAGGGGTTGTTGCATTAGATGGCAGAACCATTGCAACAATATTCTGGCATTGAGCTGGTGTTATGGCTATCCAACGCAACAAGCTTGTTGCCTAACTCGCGAATGCAACGTAGCGTTTCCAATGTCAGAAAGAACGAAGCGACCGAAGCGAAACACAGGAGAACACCATGCAGAAGTTCGACACCCCCGCCGCCGTCTCCGCCGTCCTCGACATCCCCGCGGGGCGCGTCCAGCTCATCGCCGCCGACCGGGCCGACACCACCGTCGAGGTCCTTCCCTCGGACGCCTCCCGCAGCCGGGACGTGAAGGCGGCCGAGCAGATCGAGGTCCGCTACGCCGACGGCGTGCTGCGGATCGCGGCACCGGCAGGGAAGAACCAGCTCTTCGGCCCCTCCGGCTCCGTCGAGGTGACCGTGCAGCTGCCCGCCGGCTCCCGCGTCGAGGCGAAGGCGGGCAGCGCGGAACTCCGGGTCGTCGGCCGCCTCGGCGACCTCGCCTTCGACGGCGCGTACCGGCAGATCAAGATCGACGAGGTCGCGAGCCTCCGCCTCACCGCGGTCGACGGCGACGTCGAGGTCGGCCGGCTGGGCGGCTCGGCGGAGATCAGCACCGCGCGGGGCGACATCCGCATCGACGAGGCCGGGCGCGGCACCGTCGTCCTGCGCACCGACTCCGGGGACATCTCGGTCGTCGCCGCCGCCGGGGTCTCGGCCGCCCTGGACGCCGGCACCTCCTACGGGCGGGTCAGCAACGCCCTCAAGAACGACGGCACCACCGAGCTCGACATCCGCGCCACCACCTCCCGCGGCGACATCACCGCCCGCAGCCTGTAGATCCGCAGTCCTTCCTAGGGGGAACCTCTCATGACCGACCTGGCCATCGCGGCGCACGGACTGCGCAAGTCCTACGGCGACAAGACCGTCCTCGACGGCATCGACCTGGCCGTACCGCAGGGAACGATCTTCTCCCTGCTGGGCCCGAACGGCGCCGGCAAGACCACCGCCGTCAAGATCCTGTCCACGCTCGTCGGCGCCGACGCGGGCACCCTGCGGGTGGGGGGCCACGACCTCGCCACCGACGCGCAGGCCGCGCGGGCCGTGATCGGTGTCACCGGGCAGTTCTCCGCCGTCGACAACCTGATCACCGGCGAGGAGAACATGCTCCTCATGGCGGACCTGCACCACCTGCCCAGGTCGGAGGGGCGGCGGACGGCCGCCGAACTTCTCGAGCGCTTCGACCTGGTCGAGGCCGCGGGGAAACCCGCCTCCACCTACTCCGGCGGCATGAAGCGCCGCCTCGACATCGCCATGACCCTGGTCGGCAGCCCGCGGATCATCTTCCTCGACGAGCCGACCACCGGTCTCGACCCCCGCTCCCGGCACACCATGTGGCAGATCATCCGGGAACTGGTCACGGACGGCGTCACCGTCTTCCTCACCACCCAGTACCTGGAGGAGGCCGACGAACTCGCCGACCGCATCGCCGTCCTGCACAACGGGACGATCGCCGCCGAAGGAACCGCCGAGGAACTCAAGCGGCTGGTCCCGGGCGGACACGTACGACTCCGCTTCACCGACCCGGCCGCCTACCGCGACGCCGCCTCCGCCCTGCGCGAGACGGCCCGCGACGACGACGCGCTCACCCTGCAGATCCCCTCCGGCGGCACCCAGCGCGAGCTGCGCTCCCTGCTGGACTGGCTGGACGCGGCCGGCGTCGAGGCGGACGAGCTGACCGTGCACACCCCCGACCTCGACGACGTGTTCTTCGCCCTGACCGACAGCGGCACCGTGCCCGCCCAGCCCAAGGAGACCCTGCGATGAGCACCCTCGCCCTGGCCGTCCGCGACTCGTCCACCATGCTGCGGCGCAACCTGCTGCACGCGCGCCGCTACCCGTCCCTGACGCTGAACCTGCTGCTCACACCGGTGATGCTGCTGTTGCTGTTCGTCTACGTCTTCGGCAACGCGATGAGCGGCGGGGCGGGCCGCTCGGCCTACCTCGCCTACCTCCTGCCCGGCATCCTGCTGATGACCATCGGCTCGACCGTGATCGGCACCGCGGTGTCCGTCTCCACCGACATGAGCGAGGGCATCATCGCCCGCTTCCGCACCATGGCCATCCACCGCGGCTCCATCCTCGTCGGGCACGTAGTCGGCAGCGTCCTGCAGTCGGTCATGAGCGTGGTCCTCGTCGGCGCCGTCGGCGTGGCCATCGGCTTCCGCTCCAGCGGGGCCGGCGTCCTGGCATGGCTGGCGGCGTTCGGGCTGGTCGTCCTGTTCGCCCTGGCGCTCACCTGGATCGCGGTCGGCATGGGCCTGGTCAGTCCCAACGCCGAGGCGGCCAGCAACAACGCGATGCCGCTGATCCTGCTGCCGCTGCTGTCCAGCGCCTTCGTCCCGCTGCACTCGATGCCGGGCTGGTTCCAGCCCATCGCCCGGTACCAGCCCTTCACCCCCGCCATCGAGACCCTGCGCGGCCTGCTCCTCGGCACCCCCGTCGGCAGCAACGGATGGCTCGCTGTCGCCTGGTGCGTCGGTCTCGCGGTGCTCGGCTACTTCTGGTCGACGGCGAAGTTCGACAAGGACCCGGGGTGACCATCCTGGCGGAGGCCACCTGATGCACGACAAAGCACAGCCCCCGGCGATGGCGCCGGGGGCTGTGCTGGTGGACGGGACGTCCGCTAGGGGAGGTTCCTCGCCATCACGATCCGCTGGACCTGGTTCGTGCCCTCGTATATCTGCGTGATCTTCGCGTCGCGCATCATGCGCTCCACCGGGTAGTCGCGCGTGTAGCCGTAGCCGCCGAGGAGCTGGACGGCGTCCGTGGTGACCTCCATCGCGACGTCCGAGGCGAAGCACTTGGCCGCGGCGCCCTGGAAGGTCAGGTCGCGGTCGACGCGCTGGGAGGCCGCCGCGGCCTGGTAGGTGAGGGCGCGGGCGGCCGAGATCTTCATGGCCATGTCGGCGAGCATGAACTGGATGCCCTGGAAGTCGGCGATCGGCTTGCCGAACTGCTTGCGCTCCTGGACGTAGCCCTTGGCGTAGTCGAGGGCGCCCTGGGCGATGCCGAGGGCCTGGGCGGCGATGGTGATGCGGGTGTGGTCGAGGGTCTTCATCGCCGTGGCGAAGCCGGTGCCCTCCTCGCCGATCATGCGGTCCGCCGGGATGCGGACGTTGTCGAGGTAGACCTCGCGGGTCGGCGAGCCCTTGATGCCGAGCTTCTTCTCGGGGGCGCCGAAGGAGACGCCCTCGTCGGACTTCTCGACGACGAAGGCCGAGATGCCCTTGGAGCGCTTGGTCGGGTCCGTCACCGCCATGACCGTGTAGTACTCGGACTCGCCGGCGTTGGTGATCCAGCGCTTCACGCCGTTGAGGACGTAGAAGTCGCCGTCGCGGACGGCTTTGGTCTTCATGCCGGCCGCGTCGGAGCCTGCGTCCGGCTCGGAGAGGCAGTACGAGAACATGCCGTCGCCCTTGGCGAGCGGGGTCATGTACTTCTTCTTCAGCTCCTCGGAGCCGGAGAGGATGACAGGCAGGGAGCCCAGCTTGTTCACGGCCGGGATCAGGGAGGACGAGGCGCAGACGCGGGCCACCTCCTCGATCACGATGACCGTGGCCAGCGCGTCCGCGCCCGCGCCGCCGTACTCCTCGGGTACGTGCACGGCGTGCAGGTCGTTCGCGACCAGGGCCTCGAGGGCCTCGCGCGGGAAGCGGGCCTCCTCGTCCACCGCGGCGGCGTACGGCGCGATCTTCGCCTCGGCCAGCGAGCGGATGGCGTCACGGAGCATGTCGTGCTCCTCGGACGGGCGGTACAGGTCGAAGTCAGCCGATCCGGCCAAGGTGTCTCACGCTCCAAAGAACTGCGCTTGCCGACGCTAATTACCGTTAAGTAACTCAAATTTTAGGGGGCGGCCCACGGGAGTGATACGTGAGCTTGGCGACAGCGGGAAAGTTGCCCGCTGAAGGCCCGTGGCATGCCCCCGATATGCTCGGGCACCGCAGCGCACGCCCTCCCCACTGGAGCCCCCGCATGAGCCTCAAGATCACCGTGATCGGCACCGGCTACCTCGGCGCCACCCACGCCGCGGCCATGGCCGAGCTGGGATTCGAGGTGCTGGGGCTGGACGTCGTACCGGAGAAGATCGAGAAGCTGGAGCGCGGCGAGGCCCCGATGTACGAGCCGGGCCTCGACGAGCTGCTGCGCAAGCACGTCGCCGGGATCGAGGGGTCCACGGGCCGGCTGCGCTTCACCATGGACTGGGCCGAGGTGGGGGCCTTCGGCGACGTCCACTTCCTGTGCATCAACACCCCGCAGCGGCACGGGGAGTACGCGGCGGACATGTCGTACGTCGAGTCCGCGTTCGCCTCCCTCGCCCCGCATCTGACCGGGCCTGTCCTGGTCGTCGGCAAGTCGACCGTGCCCGTCGGGTCCGCCGAACGGCTCGCCCGTTTCCTCGCGGAGCACTCCCCGGCCGGCGAGGACGCCGAGCTGGCCTGGAACCCGGAGTTCCTGCGCGAGGGCTTCGCCGTGCAGGACACCCTGCACCCCGACCGGATCGTGGTGGGCGTACGCAGTGAGCGGGCGGAGAAGCTGCTGCGCGAGGTGTACGCGACGCCGATCGCCGAGGGCACGCCGTTCGTGGTGACGGACTTCCCGACGGCCGAGCTGGTGAAGACGTCCGCGAACTCCTTCCTCGCCACCAAGATCTCCTTCATCAACGCGATGGCGGAGATGTGCGAGGCCTCCGGCGGCGACGTCGCCAAGCTCGCCGAGGCGATCGGGTACGACGACCGGATCGGCCGGAAGTTCCTGCGGGCCGGCATCGGCTTCGGCGGCGGCTGTCTGCCCAAGGACATCCGGGCGTTCATGGCGCGGGCGGGTGAGCTGGGCGCCGACCAGGCGCTGACCTTCCTGCGCGAGATCGACTCGATCAACATGCGCCAGCGCGGTCAGATGGTGGAGCTGGCGCGGCAGGTGCTGGGCGGCGGCCCGTTCCTCGGCAAGCGGGTCGCGGTGCTCGGCGCGACCTTCAAGCCCGACTCGGACGACGTGCGGGACTCCCCCGCGCTGAACGTCGCCGGGCAGATCCATCTGCAGGGCGGCCAGGTCACGGTGTACGACCCGAAGGGCATGGACAACGCCCGCCGCGTCTTCCCGACCCTCGGCTACGCCGACACGGCCCTGGACGCCGTGCGCGGCGCCGACGTCGTCCTGCATCTGACGGAGTGGCGGGAGTTCCGCGAGCTGGACCCGGCGGCGCTCGGCGAGGCCGTGGCGGCGCGAGTGATCCTGGACGGACGCAACGCCCTGGACCCGGCACTGTGGCGGAAGGCAGGGTGGACGTACCGGGCGATGGGCCGGCCACAGGCGTAGCGGCAGCACGCAGGCGTACGACGCCGGTTCGGCCGAGGCTCAGTCGGCCGAACCGGCGTCTTGTTGCATTCTGCACTACCTGCCGGTGCGGCGGCCGGGGAATGGGCCCGGCACTACTTGGACCGGTAGCGCCGCATCTTGGCCCGCGCCCCGCACACCTGCATCGAGCACCAGCGGCCGCGTCCGGCCGGGCTGCGGTCGTAGTACGCCCAGTGGCAGGTCACGCTCTCGCAGGCCTTGAGGCGGGCCCAGGTGCCGTCGACGAGGGACTGGGCGACGGCGGCGGCGACGCGGGAGAGCAGGGGGCCGTCGTCGGTGGGGGCGAGGGCGGCCGAGCCGTCCGCCGGGTCGACCCGCACGCGCAGGGGCGCGGACGCCAGCAGGTCGTCGAGGGGCGTGACGGGGGCGTGCGGCGGGTGGCCCGCGTGGGCGAGCAGCGCCGCGCGCAGCGACTCGCGCAGTTCGCGGGCCGCGGGGACCTCGTCCGGGGTGAGGCCGAAGGGCGCGCGGCCGTCCGCCGAGTCGAGCGCGTCCGCCCCCGACTCGATGTCCAGCGTGTTCACCAGGGTTTCGACCAGGACCAGGCTCCCCGGCGCGGCCGATCTGTCACTCACCCTTGCGACGTTACCGCCAATGCGGGAGCATGCAGTAACCGTTACCGGTTGGACCCATATGTAGGTAACAGGAGAAGCAGGAGGTAGTCATGGCTCTCGCCAAACTGGGTGCCGTCGTCCTGGACTGTCCCGACCCGCGCGCGCTCGCCGGTTTCTACGCCGAAGTGCTGGGCGGCACGGTCGAGGCGGACGGCGACTGGGTGGATCTCACGACCGCCGACGGCCGGGCCCTGGCCTTTCAGGCCGCCCCCGGTCACGTCGCCCCGAAGTGGCCCGCGGCCGACCAGTCGCAGCAGTTCCACCTGGACCTGACCGTGGAGGACCTGGACGCGGCGGAGGCGGCCGTGCTGGCGCTGGGCGCGAAGCCGCTGGACACGGACGACCGCTCACGCACCTTCCGTGTGTACGCGGACCCGGCGGGGCACCCGTTCTGCCTCTGTGCCTGCTGAACCGGAAGGACTTCCCATGCCCGTGGCCCGCTTGCGTTCCGTCGTGCTCGACTGTCCCGACCCGCGCGCGCTCGCCGACTTCTACGCCCAGGTCGCGGGCGGCAGCCCGCAGGCCGAGGACGACGACTGGGTCGTCCTCCAGGTCCCGGACGGGCCGCGGCTCTCCTTCCAGCGGGCGGAGGGGTTCACCCCGCCCCAGTGGCCGCGCGCGGACCAGGACTCACAGCAGTTCCACCTCGACTTCGACGCCGGGTCGACGTGGGAGGAGATCGACGTGGCGCACGAGAAGGTGCTGGCGCTCGGGGCGCGGCCGCTGGACCTGGAGGACCGGGAGAAGAAGGACTTCCAGGTGTACGCCGACCCGGCGGGGCATCCGTTCTGTCTCTGCCGGATCGAGCACCCGTGATCGCTGCTACCCGTCCAGGTCGGCGATCTTCGCCGTCGACGGTTCGCGGCGCTGCTGGGCGGCGCGGGCGGTGAAGTCGGCGGTGCGCAGGACGCGCTGGACGTTGCCCCAGGTCAGGAGGGCGACGTCGGGCTCGGACCAGCCGCGGTGCAGGAGCTCGGCGATGAGGTGCGGGTAGCAGGAGGCGTCGCCGAGATCCTGCGGGTGCGCGGTACCGGCGTCGTACGTGCCCGACAGGGCGACGCACTCCGGTCCCGCGACCTCGCGCACGTGGTCGAGATGGTCGGCGACGTCGCGGACGAACGGGCCGGTCTGCTCGGCCGTCAGCGGCACCATGCACAGTCCGCCCGCCGCGCCGAGCTCCGCGAGCAGGTCGTCTGGGAGGTTGGCGGGGTGGGGGCGCAGGGCGCGGGCGGCGGAGCGGGTGAACAGCACCGGCGCCTTGGAGACCGCGAGGGCGCGGCGGATGGTGTCGGCGGAGGCGCCGGAGAGGTCGGCGAGCACGCCCAGCCGGTTCATCTCCCGCACGACCTCCCCGCCGAAGCGGGTCAGCCCCACCTCGCTCGCCCAGGACGCGCCGGACAGAGTGAGCGCGCGCAGGCCGAGGGCGTGCAGGGCGCGCAGGATGCCGAGGGAGTCGCCGAGGGCGGCGGCGCCAGCGGGGCCGAGCAGGACGGCGACGCGGCCGCAGTTGCGGGCGTCGGTGACCTGCCCGGCGGCGTGCGCGAGGCGCAGTCCCTCGGGGTGGGCGTGCACGACGGTCTTCACCAGATCCATCTGCTCCAGGGTCGCCCCCACGGCCCGGTCCCCGGCGAGGCCCTCCGGCAGGTGCAGCGACCAGAACAGGGCGCCGACGTGCCCCTCCCGCATCCGGGGCACGTCCGTGTCCACGGCGCTCTCGCCGAGTTCCAGGTCGAACCACGGCAGGTGCCGCAGCGCCCAGGGCAGCCCGCTGTACCCGTCGGCGACGGGGTGGACGGCGAGGATGGCGTGGGCGCGTTCCAGCGGGGCGTCGTCAGGGTCCGAGACGGGTGTGTAGGGCTCCGCCGCGAAGGGATCGGTCAGCCCGTCGAGCGTGCCGACCTCGGCGGTGGGGTGCAGTTCGTCCTGGAGGTCTGCCATGGGGGCTCCGTACGTCATGATCGGCGGCGTGTCAGCAGTACGGCCACCGTCGCACGGCCGCCCAGGGCATTCCTGGTGAGCAGGGCGTTCGGGGTATGCCGAGCGGTCGGGCAGCCCGCCCCCCGATCAGCTCCGGCGAGGCACGTCGGGACCTGTTCCTCTTGATCAAACGTGTCAACGACGATCACGTCCCCATGCGCATCAGCTCGAAGGGCGGCGACGCCGTCCTGATGTCGGCCGACGACTACGGGTCCTGGCAGGAGACGAAATACCTCCTGTGGTCGCCCGCGAACGCTCGACGCCTCAGGGAAGCCGTCGCCCGCGACAAGACGGACGCGGCCTCCATCGCCGAGGCCTTGGCGATCACCGTCTCAGCCGTCCAGTTCCTCGATCGTCGCGTTCGACGGGCCCCGTGTCGTCTGCAGGCCGCGGGCCACGTCCTCCGCCTCGCCGAGGACCCGTACCGCGTTCTGCCAGGTCAGCTTGGCGAGGTCCGAGGAGGACCAGCCTCGGTCGAGCAGTTCGGCGATGAGGTTGGGGTAGCCGGAGACGTCGTTCAGGCCGTCGGGGGTGAAGGCCGTGCCGTCGTAGTCGCCGCCGATGCCGAGGTGGTCGACGCCGGCGACCTCGCGCATGTGGTCGAGGTGGTCGGCGACCGTCGAGACGGTGGCGACGGGGCGCGGGTGGCGCTCCTCGAAGGCGCGGTGGAGCTTCATCGCCTCCTCGCCGGTGTCCAGGTGGTGGAAGCCGTGGGAGCGCAGGTTCTCGTCGGCGGCGGCCGTCCAGTCCACGGCGGCCTGCAGCACGAACTTCGGTACGAAGGTCACCATCGCGACGCCGCCGTTGCCGGGGAGGCGTTCGAGGACGTCGTCCGGGATGTTGCGGGGGTGGTCGCACACGGCCCGGGAGGAGGAGTGGGAGAAGATCACCGGCGCGCTCGTGACGTCCAGCGCGTCCCGCATGGTCGTCGGGGCCACGTGCGAGAGGTCCACCAGCATGCCGAGCCGGTTCATCTCCCGCACCACCTCACGGCCGAAGGCGGTCAGGCCGCCCGCCTTGGGCTCGTCGGTCGCGGAGTCCGCCCAGTCCACGTTGTCGTTGTGGGTGAGCGTCATGTAGCGCACGCCGAGCGCGTACAGCCCGCGCAGCGTGCCGAGCGAGTTGGCGATGGAGTGCCCACCCTCCGCGCCCATGAGGGAGGCGACACGGCCCTCCGCCCGCGCCGCCTCCATGTCGGCGGCCGTGTGCGCGGGCGCGAGGTCCGCCGGGTGGCGGGCCAGCAGCTGCCGCACGCAGTCGATCTGCTCCAGCGTCGCGGGCACCGCGTCCGGCAGGTCGGAGCGGACGTACACCGACCAGTACTGCGCGCCGACGCCGCCCTCACGCAGGCGCGGGATGTCGGTGTGCAGGTGCGCGTTCTGGTGGACCGCGATGTCGCGGGCGCCGAGGTCGTAGCGGACCTGCTCGCGCAGCGCCCAGGGGAGGTCGTTGTGGCCGTCGACGACCGGGAACTCGCGCAGGAGGTCCCGGGCCGCGTCCAGCGAGCTCACCGGGGTCACTTCCCGAAGCCGAATCCGCCGCCGTTGCCCTCGACCTTGGAGCGCAGGCGCTTGCCCTTCTCGGTGGCCTGGTCGTTGAGGTCCTGCTGGAAGTCGCGCATCTTCTGCAGCAGGTCCTCGTCGTGCGCGGCGAGGATCCGCGCCGCGAGCAGACCGGCGTTGCGGGCCCCGGCGACGGAGACCGTGGCGACCGGCACGCCGGCCGGCATCTGCACGATGGAGAGCAGGGAGTCCATGCCGTCCAGGTACTTCAGCGGGACGGGGACGCCGATCACCGGGAGCGGGGTGACGGAGGCGAGCATGCCGGGCAGGTGGGCGGCACCGCCCGCGCCGGCGATGATCACCTTCAGCCCGCGCTCGGCCGCCTGCTCGCCGTAGGTCACCATCTCGCGCGGCATCCGGTGCGCGGAGACGACGTCGACCTCGTACGCGATCTCGAACTCGTCGAGGGCCTTGGCGGCGGCCTCCATGACGGGCCAGTCGGAGTCCGACCCCATGACGATGCCTACAACGGGGCTCATTCGGTGATCGTGCCTCTCAGGTAACCGGCTGCGTGACGGGCGCGCTCGAGGACGTCGTCCAGGTCCTCGCCGTAGGTGTTGACGTGGCCCACCTTGCGGCCGGGTTTCACGTCCTTGCCGTACATGTGGATCTTCAGCTGGGGGTCGCGGGCCATGCAGTGCAGGTACGCGGAGTACATGTCCGGGTAGTCGCCGCCGAGGACGTTGACCATGACCGTCCACTTCGCGCGCGGGCGCGGGTCGCCGAGCGGGAGGTCGAGGACGGCGCGGACGTGGTTGGCGAACTGCGAGGTGATCGCGCCGTCCTGGGACCAGTGGCCGGAGTTGTGCGGGCGCATGGCCAGCTCGTTGACGAGGATGCGGCCGTCGCGGGTCTGGAACAGCTCGACGGCGAGGTGGCCGACGACGTCCAGCTCCTTGGCGATGGTCAGGGCCATCTCCTCGGCCTTCAGGGCGAGGGACTCGTCCAGGTCGGGCGCGGGGGCGATGACCGTGTCGCAGACGCCGTTGACCTGCTGGGACTCGACCACCGGGTAGGCGACGGCCTGGCCGTGCGGGGAGCGGACGACGTTGGCGGCCAGCTCACGGACGTAGTCGACCTTCTCCTCGGCGAGGACCGGGACGCCCGCGCGGAAGGGGTCCTCGGCTTCCGCTGCGCTGTCGACGACCCAGACGCCCTTGCCGTCGTAGCCGCCGCGGACGGTCTTGAGGACGACCGGGAAGCCGTCGCCCTCGGCCGCGAAGGCGGCGACGTCCGCCGGGTCGGCGACGATGCGGTGGCGCGGGCACGGGATGCCGAGCGCGTCGAGCCGGGCGCGCATCACGCCCTTGTCCTGGGCGTGCACCAGCGCGTCCGGGCCGGGGCGCACGGGGATGCCGTCCGCCTCCAGGGCCCGGAGGTGCTCGGTGGGCACGTGTTCGTGATCGAAGGTGATCACGTCGCAGCCCTGCGCGAAGGTCCGGAGCGTGTCGAGGTCGCGATAGTCGCCCACGACGACATCGCCGACGACCTGCGCCGCGGAATCCTGCGGGGTGTCACTGAGGAGCTTGAACCTGATGCCGAGCGGGATGCCTGCCTCGTGTGTCATACGAGCGAGCTGGCCCCCGCCGACCATGCCGACTACCGGGAACGTCACGCCCCTAGGGTATCGGCCGGGCGACGGCCGTCGGTTTCCGGCCGGGTCCCCGGCCTCTTACCCGCCTCTTCCCGCACCTTTCACCCTCTTCCCGCCCTCTTCCCAAGCTGTTTCCGTCCCGTGAGGTGGTCCACAGGAGATTGGTAACTTGGATGGTTAGCATGGCGTGGTTGTGGAAAACGTCGATGAACCCGATCGGATGGGGGCCTTCAGGACCATGGAACAGGGTTCCTCAGGGCTGCGAAGGCTCGCCCACGAGATCGCCAAGTTCGGTGCGGTCGGTGCCCTCGGCACCGTCGTGAACTTCGGTGTCTCCAATCTGCTGTGGCATCTGACCAGCCTGCAGGCGGTGCGCGCGAACGTCATCGCCACCATCGTCGCGATCGCGGTCAACTACCTCGGCTTCCGTTACTTCACCTACCGCGACCGCGAGAAGGGCGCCCGGACCAGGGAACTCGCCCTGTTCCTCGCCTTCAGCCTGGTCGGCCTGGTGATCGAGAACGGCGTCCTGTACGCCGCGATCTACGGCTTCGGCTGGGACAGCTCGCTGCAGCGCAACATCTTCAAGGTCGTCGGCATCGGCCTCGGCACGCTGTTCCGCTTCTGGTCCTACCGCACCTGGGTCTTCAAGGCCCTGCCCGTCGCGGACGCGGAGGCGCTGCTGGAGGCCGAGGCGATGAAGCGCTCGGCGGAAGCGCAGGCCAAGGCGAAGCAGCACGTCAGCTGAAGCAGCACGTCAGCTGAAGCAGCACGGTCAGGTGAGCCGCCTGCTCACCTGACCGTGGGCTCCTCGTCCTGCCGCGGCCGCTTCAGCGGCGGCGTGCGGGACAGGAACAGGCCGAAGACCGGCGGCTTCGTCTGGAGCATCTCCAGGCGCCCGCCGTCCGCCTCCGCCAGGTCCCGGGCCACGGCAAGACCGATGCCCGTCGAGTTGCGGCCGCTGATGGTCCGCTCGAAGATCCGCGCCCCGAGGTCGGCCGGCACGCCCGACCCCTCGTCGGTGACCTCGACGACGGCCTGGTTGCCGGTGACGCGGGTGCGCAGCGCGACCGTGCCGCCGCCGTGCATCAGGGAGTTCTCGATCAGCGCCGCCAGCACCTGTGCCACGGCGCCCGGGGTGCCCACGGCCTGCAGATGCCGCTTGCCGGAGCTGACGATGGCCCGCCCGGCGCTGCGGTAGGCGGGCCGCCACTCGGCGAGCTGCTGCTGGATGACCTCGTCGAGGTCGAAGGAGACGGCGTTGCCGGCCCGGGGGTCCCGGGAGTTGGTGAGGAGCCGTTCCACCACGTCCGTCAGCCGCTCGACCTGGGTGAGCGCGACGTTCGCCTCCTCCTTCACGGTGTCCGGGTCATCCGTGAGGGTGATTTCCTCGAGCCGCATCGACAGGGCGGTCAGCGGCGTACGCAGCTGGTGGGAGGCGTCGGCGGCCAGCCGCCGCTCGGCGGTGAGCATCCGGGCGATGCGCTCGGCGGAGGAGTCCAGCACGTCGGCGACCCGGTCCAGCTCGGGGACGCCGTAGCGCTTGTGCCGCGGGCGGGGGTCGCCGGAGCCGAGCCGCTCGGCGGTCTCGGCGAGGTCGGTGAGCGGGGAGGCGAGCCGGTTGGCCTGCCGGATGGCCAGCAGGACGGCGGCGACGACCGCGAGCAGCGCGACGAGCGCGATGATCAGCAGCGTCCGCCCGACCTCACGGCTGACGGTCGAGCGGGGCTCCTCGACGACGACGCTCTCGCCCTCCTCGCCTTCGGCGTGCCCGCGGATGACCTCGCCGCCGGGCTTCTTGCCCACCGAGAAGGCGGGCTGCCCCGGGAGGTGGATGATCGCGTACCGCTCGCCGGTGACCTGGCTCCTGAGCACGTCCGGCGAGACGGTCCCGGCGCCGATCAGCCGGCTGTCCACGATGCTCGCCAGCCGCTGCGCCTCGGAACTCACCCTCTCCTGGGCGCTGTTGCTGATGGTCCGCGTCTCGACGATCACCAGGGAGACCCCGAAGACAGCGATGACCACCAGCACGACGGCGAGGGTGGACTGAATCAGACGACGACGCACAGAGCCCTCCGGGCAACGGTTCTACGACGACCAGTGTGCCTTGGGACGACTGTGACGCGCGTAGTCAGCTCTTCTCGAAGCGGAAGCCGACACCTCGCACCGTGGCGATGTAGCGGGGGTTCGCCGCGTCGTCGCCGAGCTTCTTGCGCAGCCAGGAGATGTGCATGTCGAGCGTCTTGGTCGACGACCACCACGTGGTGTCCCACACCTCGCGCATCAGCTGGTCCCGGGTCACCACCCGGCCCGCGTCCCGCACCAGGACCCGCAGCAGGTCGAACTCCTTGGCGGTGAGCTGGAGTTCCTCTTCGCCCATCCAGGCGCGGTGCGACTCGACGTCGATCCGCACCCCGTGCGTGGCGGGCGGCTGCGCCGGCTCGGCCGCGCCGCGCCGCAGCAGGGCCCGCACCCGGGCGAGCAGTTCGGCGAGGCGGAACGGCTTGGTGACGTAGTCGTCGGCGCCGGCGTCGAGACCGACGACGGTGTCCACCTCGTCGGCACGCGCGGTCAGGATGAGGATCGGCACGGTGTGGCCGTCGGCGCGCAGTCGGCGGGCCACCTCGAGGCCGTCCATGCCGGGCAGGCCGAGGTCCAGGACCACCAGGTCGCAGCCGCCCTGCATGCCGGCGTCCAGCGCGGTGGGGCCGTCCTCGCGCACCTCGACCTCGTAACCTTCCCGGCGCAGGGCGCGGGCCAGCGGCTCCGAGATGGACGCGTCGTCCTCGGCGAGCAGTACACGGGTCATGAGGTGATGGTAGTCCGCTCCCGACATGTGCTGCGGTGTGATCGGCACGTGCGCTTCTTACCTTGCACCGCATCATCACGAACCTGGGT
Source organism: Streptomyces sp. NPDC101152 (assembly GCF_044768275.1). Taxonomy (NCBI): domain Bacteria; kingdom Bacillati; phylum Actinomycetota; class Actinomycetes; order Kitasatosporales; family Streptomycetaceae; genus Streptomyces; species Streptomyces sp. NPDC101152. The sequence goes on from NZ_JBIWPO010000037.1 coordinate 53,215, forward strand.
CTTGGCGGCAGAAGGCCGGGGGGACCTTGGAAAGGGCGTGTAGGGTTCCACGATCGCCTGTGATACGAGTCTCAAGTCCTTCCATTTCCGGCAGTGTCCTGCCGTATGGTGAATGTACGCTTGTAGCACTGCGGGGACCTTTGGCGCACTTGACGCCGAAGGTCTCTTTTGTGTGCGGTAAACCCCCACCAGCAAGGATCAACCATGGCGTCCAGCCTGACGAAGGACTCGGTCCGCCCGGGCACCCCCGGCTCCGGGAAGACCTTCTTCGGCCACCCCCGCGGCCTGGCCACCCTCTTCATGACGGAGATGTGGGAGCGATTCTCCTACTACGGCATGAAGGCCCTGCTCCCGCTGTACCTGGTCGCGCCGGGCGGCCTGCACCTGAGCGCGGCCACCGCGACCGCGATCTACTCGGTGTACCTGTCGCTCGTGTACCTGCTCGCCCTGCCGGGCGGCTGGTTCGCGGACCGGGTCCTGGGTCCCCGTAAGACGGTCGCCGTGGCGGGCGCGGTCATCATGCTCGGCCACCTCACCCTGGCCCTGCCGAACGCCGGCACCTTCTACGCCGGTCTCGGCCTGGTCGCGATCGGCTCCGGCCTGCTGAAGGCCAACATCTCCACGATGGTCGGCCACCTCTACGACGGCCCGGACGACCCGCGCCGTGACGGTGGCTTCACGGTGTTCTACATCGGCATCAACCTGGGCGCCTTCGCCGCGCCGCTGGTCATCGGCACGGTCGGCGAGAACGTCGACTGGCACCTGGGCTTCGCGCTGGCCGCGCTCGGCATGGCGCTGGGCCTGGCCCAGTTCCTGCTGGGCAGCCGGCACCTGGACGCCCGCTCGAACGTCGTGCCCACGCCGATGTCCGCGGCGGAGAAGGCGTCCACGCTGCGCAAGTCCGCGCTGTGGGCGGCCGTGGCCGTCGTCTTCTACGCGATCGTCGGCTTCTCCGGCCACTACACACTGAACTGGCTGCTGGTCCCGATCACGCTGGCCGGCCTGGTCATCCCGGTGATGGTCATCGCCCGCATCAAGCGGGACAAGGAGCTGGAGCGGTCCGAGCAGTCCAAGATGACCGCCTACATCTGGTTCTTCGTCGCCGCCGCCGTGTTCTGGATGATCTACGACCAGGGTGGCTCCACGGTCTCCCTGTTCGCCGAGGCGTCCGCCAAGAACACCGTCCTCGGCTGGCAGTTCCCGGTCTCCTGGTACCAGTCCGTCAACCCGGTCATGATCATGGCGCTCGCGCCGGTCTTCGCCTGGGCGTGGCTGGCGCTGGCCCGGCGCGGCAAGGAGCCGAGCACCGCGGTGAAGTTCGCGACGGGCCTGGTGCTGATCGGCGCCTCGTTCTTCCTGTTCCTCGCGCCGCTGGCGATCGCCGACGGCGGGCACAAGGCGGCGGCGCTGTGGCTGGTCGGCATCTACTTCGTGCAGACCGTCGGTGAGCTGACACTGTCTCCGGTGGGCCTGTCGGTCACGACGAAGATGGCGCCCGCGAAGTATGCCTCGCAGATGATGGGCGTGTGGTTCCTCGCGGTCACCGCGGGTGACGCGACGACGGGGTTGCTGTCCATCGCCGGGGTCGACCTCAACAAGACGGGGATCGTCGCACTGGAGGCGGTTCTCGCCGTCATCGCCGGGGGCGCGGTGTGGATGTACCGGAGGAAGGTGCGGGAGCTCATGGGGGACGTTCACTGATCGTCTTCTGACAGAGGGCCACCGCACCTTCGTGGGTGCGGTGGCCCTTCGCCGTCACCTCGTTCGCCGTCCCGGCATGAAGGTGAACACTCCTGCTCCCAGCAGGACCGCCGTGCCTGCCACCAGGGCCAACGCCATGACCGCGCCGTGGTTGTCGGAACCCGTCGCTGCCAGGCCGCCGGTCGACGAGGTGCCGGACGTCGTGCCTCCGGACGTCGACGTGCCGCCCGAGGCGCCGCCCGCCTGTTTGGTGGTGGTCAGGGTCAGGGAGACCGCCGTCGTGTCCGGCTTGCAGACGGTCTGCGTGCCCAGGGCGCTGATGGTCAGGACGCCCGGCGAGAGGGTGGACGAACCGCTCGCCCCCGGCTTGTAGGTGCCGGTCAGGTCCGGGATCGTGATCGGGTCGCCGGTCTTGATGTCCGAGGCGTTGGTCGGCCCCTCCACATGCACCGTGCCCTTGTCCGCGCCGCCCAGGACTACCTCCATCGACGGCTTGACCGAGCCCTTGGGGATGGGGGCCGGGCTGTCCATCACCGACTTCTTGAACTGCACGGTGAGGTCGTAACTGCCGCCGTTCTTCGTGGCGTTGATCTGGATCGGCGAGGTCGCCTTCTTCTCACCGAGGGGCGACTGGCAGGTGTAGGGGATGTCGACCTGCTTGCCCGTGAAGTCGGTCTGGCCGCTGCCGGTGCCGTCGCTGGGGGACGCGGAGGTCGAGGGGCTCGTCGTGTCGGAGGGGGAGGTCGACGCCGACGGGGACGAGGACTGTGAGGGCGAGCCCGTCGGGGGCGGTGTCGTGCCGGGCGTTCCGCCGCCACCCGGCGCCACCTGGATCGTCGCCGCCTTCTGCACGGTCTGCGTCGGCGAGCACTTGGTGTCCGTCGACAGCGCGTTGACCGTGTACGCGTCCGGCGTGAGCGTCACCTCTCCCGCCGTCGTCAGCTTCAGCGTGCCCGTCATGTCGGACAGCACCATGGCGCCGCCCTTGGGGATCGCCGGGTTCTTGCGCGGTCCGTCCATCGCGATGTCGGCGGTCTGCGCGCCGGCCGCCTTGAGGACCCCGGTCGGCTTGACGGTGTCCGCGCCCAGGTCGACGTAGTCCGGGTTCTTCGACGCGGCCTGGACGAACTTCCACACGACGTTCACGGTGTCGCCGACCTTCGCCGTGGCCGGCGCGGTGATCTCGACCTTCGAGGTGCCGTCGACGGGGGTGATCCCGGCCGGCGGCACGCAGTGCGTCGCGTACGACACCTGGGCCGCCTGCGCGGTTCCGGCGGCCAGTCCCAGCAGGCCGCCCGCGCCGCCGAGCACGAGCGCGGCACCCGCCGCTCCCGCTCTGAGCCGGCCGACCGGTGTGACTCTCCTGCGCTTTCTCACGGGGGTCCCTTCCTGGTGGGAGTCGTAGGACTCGTCGGGCTGTCGTCGTGCGGTGCGGAGAGCCGACCGGCCGCCGAGCCCGGATCGGAGTCCGGGGTGAACCACGGCAGGGTCGAGGTCGTGGCGGGCTGCGGCCGTGCGGTCCGGTCGACGGTGAACTTCGGCAGGCGCAGGGTCAGTTCGGGCAGCCGCAGCCCGCGATGCCGGATGCCGCCGGCCCGGCGCGGCCGTACCCGGTTCACGACGGCCATCCCGGCGCGGAACAGCGCGGCCGGCACGACCAGGAGGACCAGGATCCAGAACAGGGTCACGCCCCAGGGCCGCTCCACGCCCCAGGGCTGCTCGGCGAGGACCTTCCCGCCGTACTTCAGCGAGACGGTGTAGTCGCCGTGCGCGCCCGCCGTGAGCTCCACGGGCAGCTTGATCCGGGCCTTCCCGCCGGAGGCGATGGTGCCGCGCCACTGCTGGTCGTCCCACTGGGGGGCGAACACGCCGTGCGAGGTGCCGACCTGGAAGACGGGGTCCTTGACGGGGGACGTGCCGACGTTGCCGACGACGAAGTCCAGGGTGCGGGAGGCCGGTGCGCCGAACCAGGTGAGCAGACCGCTGGAGCCGTCCAGCCGGGTGTCCGTGAGGATCGAGAGCCGGCCGCCCGTCTGCTCGGCGGGCAGCGGCTCGACGGCGTGCCCGGCCACCGTCAGGACCGCGTCGGCCTGCGCCTTGGCGCCCTCCACGGTCGCCACGTGGACCACGCACGGGCACGGCACCGGCGGCTCGGACACCGGCATCTTCTTGCTGAAGCCGCCCCGGGTGTCGGTGGTGACGGCCCGTCCGTCCGCGTTGGCGCAGGAGTTGGTACCGCCGATCACGCCCCGCGCGGGGGTGGCCTGCCCGCAGATCAGCATCATCAGCAGCGCGTGCGGCCGCCAGCCGCTGCCGCTGACGGTGATCGAACCCCCGGCGCCCGCCTGGGAGGTGGACAGCCTGACGGTCGGGCCGTCCGCCGTCGCCGTGCCCGCCGTCAGCGGCAGGAGCAGCAGCGCGGCCACCGCAAGCAGCGCCGGGATCCGCAGTTTGCCGTTCACGTCACCGCTCCCGTCAACTCGACGTCCGCACGGGTGGGTTCCGGTTCCTCGTCGGTCGTGCGACGCCCGCGCCGCCGTACGAGGAGCAGCGCGCCCCCGGCCGCCAGTGCGCCCGCGGTCCCGGCGAGCGGACCCCAGGGCACGAACCGGGCCGACGCGCTCGCCGAGTCGCGCGCGCCGCCCGGTGCCGTGACCGTCAGCCGCAGGTGCACCGCGTCCAGGGCGGGGCGGTTCGGCCAGGGCTCGGTCAACTCCAGGCGGCGGCCCGGCGCCAGGCGCACCGGGAGGGCGCGCGAGGCACGGTCCAGGACCCGGCCGAAGAGACCGTCGGCGTGCACGGCGAGGCTCGGCGCGAGGGTGGTCGTACCGCGGTTGACCAGCTCGTACGCGATGCGGTCGGCCTGCACGGACACGTGTTCGACGGTCAGCGCGGACAGCGGCGGTCCGGCGGCGCGCAGGTGCAGCGGTACGGAACGGGAACGGCCGTCGGCGTCGCGGGCGTCGATCGCGCCGGTGCGGTCGCCGTCGGCGCGCACCGTGAAGGGCACCTCGGCGCGGGTGCGGGCCGGCACCCGGACCCGGCTCGCGGCGAAGGTGACCGTCGCGCCGGTGCCGCTCAGCCGCACGGTGACCGGCCGTCCGCTCCGGTTGACCACGGAGACGGTGTCCTGAAGCACGGCCCCGGGGGCGCCCTCGGCGTAGAAGGCGGGCCGGCCGCCGCCGGCGGGCGCGAGGGACCAGCCGTCGGCGGCCGAGGCCACGGGCGCGGCGGCCATCACCAGCAGCAGGGACACGAACAGGGCACGTGCGGCGGACGACATCCGGCGGCTCCAGCGGTCGTACTCGGTGCGGTCGTACGGCGGCTCAGCGGCGGGCCGTCTGGTTCCTCCGGGTGATCCACAGCGCGCCCGCCGCCCCGGCCAGCAGGACCGTGCCGCCGAGGGTGCCCAGGGCGATCGCGGAGTCGTCGGGGCCGGTCTGCGGGAGGGAGCCGGTGGAGCCGGTCGTGCCGGTTCCACCGGTCCCGCCGGAGGAACCGCCGCCGCCTGCCGCCGTGACGTCGAGGGTCAGGGCCGGTCCCGGGTTGTTGGACGGCGTGCAGGTCGTCGTGGTGCCCAGCGCCTTGATGGTGAGGACGCCCGGCGTGAAGGTGACCTTGCCGGTCTTCTTCGGGGTGTAGGTGCCCGTCAGGTCGTTGATCTTGATGGGGGTGTTGGCCGGGATGGCGGCCTGGTTGGCGGGTCCGGTGACGGAGACGGTGCCGTTGTCGGCGCCGCCCAGCTTGATCTCGGCGCTCGGGTTCATCGCACCCTTGCCCAGCTCGACCGGGCTGGAGGAGACGCCCTTCTGCCAGGACATGGTCAGCCGGTAGCCGCTGCCGCTCCTGACGCCCTTGATGTCGATGGGCGACACGGCGCTCTTCGCGCCGATCGGCGTCTGACACTGGTAGTTGACGCTCACGACGTTCGCCCGGGCCAGGGGGGCGGCGAGCAGCACCGCCGAGCCGGCCAGGGCCGCGACGGACGCGAACGCGGCGGTTCGATTCCGGTACGACACGGTTTCCGCTCCCTCTTCGATTACCTGACGGAACATCAGATGGGCCGTCAAGGTACGCCCGGGGCGGTGAGGAGGGAAGAGACGGTGCGCGCCGGAGTTGTGGGGATCCGGCGCGCACGAGAGGGGGTTCGGGTGGAGGCCCGCCCCCTGGGCTAACCCTCGGTAACCCCGGGCCGGAGGACGTCCGGCAGCCCCCACCGCCGCAGCACCTCCGGCACCTCCACACTCCCGTCGGCGCGCTGGTGCTGCTCGAGGATCGCGGGGAGGACCCGGCTGGTCGCGAGGCCCGAGGCGTTGAGGGTGTGCACGTACGCCGGTTTCCCGCCACCCCGCGGGCGGTAGCGGATACCGCCGCGCCGGGCCTGGTAGGTGCGGGCGTCGGAGACCGAGCCGACCTCGGTGTAGGCGTTCAGGCTGGGCAGCCAGACCTCGACGTCGTAGGTCTTGGCCTGCGCGGGGCTGGTGTCCCCGGCGGTGAGCCGGCTGACCCGGTGGTGCAGGCCGAGCCCGGCGACCGGTTCCTCGGCCCGGCCGAAGTGGTTGAGCAGCGCCCGCTCCAGGGCGGCGCCCTCGCCCCGGTAGACCCAGTAGCCGCTGCCGGCGAGGGCGGAGCCGCGCCGGTGGTCGACGAGGCGGAGGTCCTCCGCGAGCCGTACGTGGTCCCGGGGCGCGAAGCCGAAGGCGGGCGGGGTGCCCGCGCCCCGTACGACAGGCCGCCTTCACAGCGTGCGGCGGCTCTCTCGGCTCGCGCGGGCCTCGGCTACTCGTCTCCGTCAGCGCGTTGCCGACGAGGGTAGGGCGCCGGGGGGCGGCCGGAGGAAGCGAATTACGCGGGGGCGCCCAGTTCCGCCCAGACCGTCTTGCCGGAGATTCCCGGGATGCGTACCACGCCCCAGTCCAGGCACAGGCGCTGCACGATGAACATGCCGTGACCGCCCGGACGGCCCGCGCGGTGCGGGGTGCGCGGCGCCGGCTGGCCGGTGCCCTTGTCCGCGACCTCCAGCCGGATCACCTTGTCGTCGCAGGCCAGGCGCAGCTCGTCGGGGCCGTCGGCGTGCAGACAGGCGTTGGTGACCAGCTCGGACACGACGAGCAGCACGTCCTCGGCGGCGGCCCGCCGGTCGGCCGAGGCGGCGGGCAGCCAGCCCCACGCATAGAGAGCCTGCCGGGTGAAGTCGCGGGCGAGCGGCACGACCCCGCTCACGTCGTCGAAGCTCAGTCTGCGGACCTGGCGCCCCCCGGACGACGCGGGCGGTGCCGACGAGACGGCGGCGTCCTCGCCGGACGTCCCGGTCGCCACCGTGTCCTCGCCGGACGTCCCGGAAGCGCTGCTGGGCTCCGGGCCGCGGTCGCCCGGCGAGTAAGGCCGGGTGGTGCTCATCAGCGCTTCACCTCACCGATTCGCCAGTTCACGATTCAAGAGTCTTTACGTAGGTCGACGGCTGTTGTTGTCGGGGTTCCCGCCGACAGGCTCAGGATGTCTCCTGCCCGACCGAACCCGCAGAACACCCCTCGTTTCGGCGTGGAGCGCGTGGCACCCGAAAAGTGCCGGTCTCCCCGGGGCGAGGGGGACCGGCCACGGAGGGTGCGCGCCCACCCCGCCGACATCAGCCGGCTTCGTCGGACAGGGCCGCCTCGAGGCTGTCGTGCACGGTGAAGACCGCGTCCGCCCCGGTGATCTCGAACACGCGCGCCACCACCGGCAGCATCGCGGCGAGATGCACCCCGCCCCCGGCGGCCTCCGCCTTCAGGCGGGCGCCGAGCAGTACGTTGAGCCCGGTGGAGTCACAGAACTCCAACCTGGAGCAGTCCACGACCAGGCGGCTGAATCCCTTGTCGAGGCAGTCCTCGAGCGGCTCGCGCAACAGATCGGCCGTGTGGTGATCCAGCTCACCGGCCGGGGTCACGACGGCACTGGTGCCCTCTTCCCTGACCTCCACCAGTAGCCGGCCAGACTGTGCGCTGCCGACCGTCCCGCGGTCCATGCCGTCTCTCTCTCCCGACGTCGAGGCTGCTGACTGACGCCCTCGAACACTACGCCTTCTCCACACTCTCCGACACCCGAACAACCGCCCGCAAAAGGACATAACCGCACGTAACGCACTTGCGGCGGGCAGTGCAAAGCGGGTAGGGCTAGTAGGGATACGCAACCGACACGGCCGGCTTTGGAGGCGCCGCACACCGCAGTGCACGTAATGGCTTCGGCAGCCCAGTGCCGAGAACGATGGAGGACATCATGTCACCCCGGCTCGACGCATCGCATACCCAGCAGGCGACGTCGACACCCCCTCCGGAACATCTGGATCCCATCGAGAGCATCGAGAGCGGCGACCTCAGCGAGGACCCGCTCGCCGGTCTTCCGGAGATTCCCCCTTACGACGAGGTGGGGCCCGTCGACGCACGGGCTCTGTCCAAGACCCTCTTCCACCGCCTCGAATCCCTCGAGGAAGGGACGCACGAATATTCGTACGTCCGCAACACCCTCGTCGAACTGAACCTCGCCCTGGTCAAGTTCGCCGCCTCCCGCTTCCGCTCCCGCAGTGAGCCGATGGAGGACATCATCCAGGTCGGCACCATCGGCCTGATCAAGGCCATCGACCGCTTCGAACTCTCCCGCGGCGTCGAGTTCCCGACCTTCGCGATGCCAACCATCGTCGGCGAGATCAAGCGTTTCTTCCGGGACACCTCCTGGTCGGTGCGGGTCCCGCGCCGACTGCAGGAGCTCCGGCTCGACCTGGCCAAGGCCGGCGACGAGCTGGCCCAGAAGCTCGACCGCGCGCCCACCGTGGCGGAGCTCGCCGAGCGCCTGGGGCTCACCCGGGAGGAGGTCGTCGAGGGCATGGCCGCGTCGAACGCGTACACCGCCTCCTCGCTGGACGCCCAGCCGGAGGAGGACGACGCCGAGGGCGCGCTCGCGGACCGGATCGGCTACGAGGACCACGGGATCGAGGGCATCGAGTACGTCGAGTCTCTCAAGCCGCTGATCGCCGAACTCCCCTCGCGCGACCGGCAGATCCTCTCGCTGCGCTTCGTGGCGGGCCTGACCCAGTCGGAGATCGGGGACGAGCTCGGCATCTCGCAGATGCACGTGTCCCGGCTGCTGTCGCGGACGCTGGTACGCCTGCGCAAGGGGCTGACGGTGGAGGAATAGGCCCCTGCGACGGGCCGCCAGGGGCCTTCGGGGGCCGGTGGAAGGTCCGTGAAGGGTTACCAACAGAAACCCTTTCCCCACAGGTTTCCGTCCGTCACTATGGGCCCCCATACCCGCCGGTAGGTCATGGCTCTGGCGGGTCGGGGCGCGAGGAGGCGGGCGCATGGCTCGGGCCGGCGGGACCGACAAGGATGTCGAGACCGGTTACGGCGCGCCGACGGGCGCGTCCGACGCACGGCTGACGGAGCTGCTGCGCGCCGACACCGCGAGCGCCTTCCAGGCGCTGCAGGAGCTGCGCGCGCGGCACCACCCGTGGGTGCTCCGGTACGCCCGGCTGTGCGCGACGAGCGAGACGGCGGCCGGTCAGCTGGCGGCGCAGGCGTTCACCCTGGCCGCCCGCGAGACGGCCCGTGGTATCGACCCCGGCGGACCCTGGCGGCACCGACTGCTGCTGCTGACGGGCCGCTTGGCGGCTTCCTGGGCCGGTGACGACCGGGCGTGCGGCCTGGACGCCGGCCTGTTGCTCGTGCTGAACACGGCGGGACCCGGCGGCCCCGTGCCGCCCATGCTGACCGCCTTCCACACCCTCCCGTCCCGCACCCAGGGCCTGGTCTGGTACGGCGTCGTCGAGCGGCAACCGGCGGCGACGACCGCGGGGTTCCTCGGCATCACCCCGGACGACGTCGCCTACGGCACCGGACCGGCGCTCCAGCAGTTGGCCCAGGCCTGTCTGCGCGTCCGCCTCGCCGCCTCCGACGATCCGCAGTGCGCCGACTTCCGCCGGCTGATCGAGGAGTCGGTACGCCCCGACAGCCCGCGTGACAGTGCCGACCTGCACGCCCACATGGCGCACTGCGCGCACTGCACGGGGGCCCACGAGGAGCTGTCGGCCCTGCGGGACACGCCCCGGACCGCCGTCGCCGAGGGGCTGCTGCCGTGGGCGGGCACGGCGTACGCGGCCGGCGACGACCTGCCGCGCCGCCCCGACTCCGGCAGGCCCTCGGCCCGCTGGCCCCGGCCCCGGCGCCTGCTGCTGGCCTCTCTCGCCCTGGCGGTGGCCCTGGTGCCGCTGCTGGCGTTCGCGCTGACCCGGAGTTCCCCGTCCGCGCCGTCCCGGCCGGCGGCGGACGACCCGGTGGGCCCGCCGACGACCGCGCCCCAGGTGACGGTGACCGCGACGGTCTCGCCGACGCCGTCCGCCTCCCCCTCGTCGGCGCCGAGCACCACCTCCCCGTCCCCGACGGCGCCCTCCGGCGCTCCCCCGAAGGCATCCCCCGCCCACGCCCCGAACGGCACCTACGCCCAGGTCGTGAACGTCTCCACGGGCCGCTGCCTGGACATCCGGAACGGCGACCTGTCCAAGGGCACGGACGTGGTGACGGCTCCCTGCTCGGGCGCCCGCACCCAGCGCTGGCGGGTGGACGCGGCCCGCGGGGTCGTCCAGTCGGCCGCCGACCCGGACTACTGCCTCGACAGCCGGGGTGCCGTCGACAGGGGCGTCGGCATCTGGGAGTGCGCCTCGGTGGACGGCGACAACGGGCAGAACCTGCGCTTCACCGTCGACCCCGACGGAGTGATCCGCCCCGCCATCGCCATCGAGACCGGCCTCACGCCGAACGGCGGCAACGGGGACGGGGTGTCCCTGGAGCCCCTGAACGGCGGTGCGGGGCAGCGGTGGCGGGCGGGGGCCGCCTGATCAGGACTGCCGTACGCCCGCCCGCCACACCTCGCTGACCAGCGGTACGCCCGGGCGGTAGGCCAGGTGGACGTGGCTCGGGGCGTCGAGGAGGAGCAGGTCGGCGCGGGCGCCCGGGGTCAGGCGGCCGATGTCGTCCCGGCGCAGGGCCGCCGCACCGCCCGCCGTGGCCGACCAGACCGCCTCGTCGGGGGTCATGCCCATGTCCCGGACGGCGAGGGCGATGCAGAAGGGCACGGACGAGGTGAAGGACGAGCCAGGGTTGCAGTCGGTGGAGAGGGCGACCGTGACGCCGGCGTCCAGCAGGCGGCGGGCGTCCGGCCACTCGGCGCGGGTGGAGAACTCGGCGCCGGGCAGCAGCGTGGCGACCGTGTCGCCGCTCGCCAGGGCGTCCACGTCCGCGTCGGTGAGGTGGGTGCAGTGGTCGGCGCTGGCCGCGTCCAACTCGACGGCGAGTTGGACCCCGGGGCCGTAGGAGAGCTGGTTGGCGTGGATGCGCGGGTGCAGGCCCCTGGCCTTCCCGGCGGTGAGGATCGCGCGGGCCTGGTCGCCGTCGAAGGCGCCCTTCTCGCAGAAGACGTCGATCCAGCGGGCGTGGGGCGCGCAGGCGTCCAGCATCTCGCCGGTGACCAGGGTGACATAGGCGGCCGGGTCGTCGGCGAAGTCCGGGGAGACGATGTGGGCGCCGAGGTAGGTGACCTCGTCGGTGTGGCGGGCCGCGATGCGCAGGGCACGGGCCTCGTCCTCGACCGTGAGGCCGTAACCGGACTTGGTCTCGAAGGTGGTGGTGCCCTGGCGGAGGGCCTCGGCGAGGTAGCGGGTGAGGTTGGCCTCCAGTTCCTCGTCCGTGGCGGCGCGGGTGGCGGCGACGGTGGTGCGGATGCCGCCGGCGGTGTAGGACCGCCCTGACATGCGAGCGTTGAACTCCTGCGTGCGGTCGCCCGCGAAGACGAGGTGGGAGTGCGAGTCCACGAAGCCCGGCAGCACCGCCCGGCCCCCGGCGTCGACCCGATTGTCAGTGGCGGGTGCTTTGCTTGATTCACCGGTCCACACGACACGGTCGCCCTCGATGACGACGGCCGCGTCCTGGATCAGGCCGAGAGGTGATCCGTCGCCGAGGGAGGGGGAGTTGGTGACCAGCGTGGCGATGTTGGTGATGGCGGTGCTGCTGCTCATGGCGTCCTCGTGGGTTCTCGTCAGGCGCGGAGGGCTTCGATCGCCCGCGCGAGGGCTTGCGGCACGTCTGGTACGAGGGTGTGCGCCCCGTCGCGCACGACGTGCCGCCCGCCCACGATGGTGTGCCGTACGTCCGCTGCCGTCGCCGCGAATACGGCCGTCTCGGCGCCGAGCCTGGGCAGCGGGCCCGCTGTCCTGACCGAGTCGAGCGCGATCGTCGTGAGGTCGGCGAGCGCGCCCTGTTCAATGGTGCCCGCCTCGTCCCAGCCGAGGGCCGCGTGACCGTCGGCGGAGGCGGCACGCAGCAGGGCCGCCGCCGTCCAGTGGCCGCGGGCGCGGGTGCGCAGGCGCTCGTTGAGCTCCATCGCGCGTGCCTCTTCGAGCAGGTCGATGACGGCGTGGCTGTCGGAGCCGAGGGAGAGCGGGGAGCCCCGCTTCTGCAGGGCGGGTGCCGGGCCGATGCCGTCGGCGAGGTCCCGTTCGGTGGTCGGGCACATACAGGTGCCGGTGCCCGTGCCGCCGAGCAGGGCGATGTCCTCGTCGGTGAGATGGGTGTTGTGGACGCCGGTGGTGCGCGGCCCGAGGACGCCGTGGTCGGCGAGCAGGCGGGTCGGTGTGCGGCCGTGGGCGGCGAGGCAGGCTTCGTTCTCGGCGGTCTGCTCGGACAGGTGCACGTGCAGCGGGGCGTGCCGCTCCTCGGCCCAGCGCGCCACCGTCGCCAACTGCGCGGCGGGCACGGCCCGCACGGAGTGGATCGCCGCTCCGATCCGTGCGTGATCCCGATCCTTGAGAACTGAACAGCGTTCGGCCCAGGCCTCCGCGGTGCCGTCGGAGAAGCGCAGTTGGTGGGTGTTGGGCGCCTCGCCGAAGCCGGAGGAGAGGTAGGCGGTGTCGAGGAGGGTGATGCGGATGCCGGCCTCGGCGGCGGCCGCGACGAGCGCCTCGCCCATGGCGTTGGGGTCGGCGTAGGGGGTGCCGCCGGGGGCGTGGTGGACGTAGTGGAACTCGCCGACGGAGGTGATGCCGGCGAGGGCCATCTCGGCGTACACCGCGCGGGCCAGGTCGTGGTAGGTCTGCGGGGTCAGCTTGTCGGCGACCGAGTACATGACCTCGCGCCAGGTCCAGAAGGTGCCGGAGCCGACCTGGACGGTGCCGCGCAGGGCGCGGTGGAAGGCGTGCGAGTGGGCGTTGGCGAGGCCCGGGAGGGTCAGTCCGCGCAGGATCTCGGCGCCGGGGGGCGGGCTCGCGACGGCCGTGCGGACGGCGGTGATGCGGCCGTTCTCGATGCCGAGGGCGACGCCCGGCTCGACGTGGGTGTCGAGCCAGGCGTGCTCCAGCCAGTACGTCTGCGTCACGTGCGGGCCAGTCCTTCCAGTACGTCGGCGAGAGCGAGCACGCCGGCCGCGCAGTCGTCCTCGGTCGCGTACTCGGCCGGGGAGTGCGAGACGCCGGTGGGGTTGCGCACGAACAGCATGGCGGTCGGGATCCGTCCGGAGAGGATCCCGGCGTCGTGTCCGGCGCCGGTCCCCAGGACGGGCACCCTCAGGTCCGTTTCCTTGCCGAGGATCCGGGCGAGTTCGTCGCGCAGGGCGTGGTCGAACTCGACGACGGGCGTGAAGGACTCCCGGACGACGTCGAGGTCGATGCCGTGCGCCTCGGCGTAGGCGCGGGCGGCCTTCTCGATGCCGCCGACGACGGTGTCGAGGGTGGCCTGGTCCTCGGCGCGGGAGTCGAGCCAGCCGCGCACCAGGGAGGGGATGGCGTTGACGCCGTTGGGCTCGACGGCGATCTTGCCGAAGGTGGCGACGGCACCGGCGAGTTCGGACTCGCGGCGGGCGGCGAGCACGGTCTCGGCATACGAGAGCATGGGGTCGCGCCGGTCCACGAGCCGGGTCGTACCGGCGTGGTTGGCCTCCCCACGGAAGTCGAAGCGCCAGCGGCCGTGCGGCCAGATGGCGCTGGCGATGCCGACCCGGTCGCCGGACAGGTCCAGCGCGCGGCCCTGCTCGACGTGCAGCTCGACGAAGGCGCCGATGCGGGCGAGCCGTTCGGGGTCGGCCCCGATGGCCTCGGGATCGTACCCGGCGGCCTCCATGGCGCGCGGGAGGGTGATCCCGTCCCCGTCGGTCAGCCGGTGCGCCTGCTCCACGGTGAGCTGACCGGCGGTGAGCCGGGACCCGACACAGGCCAGCCCGAACCGGGCACCCTCCTCGTCCCCGAAGTTGACGACGGCGAGAGGCTTGGTGAACTCCACTCCCCTGCGGCGGAGTTCGTCGAGAGCGGCGAGGGACGACACGACGCCCAGCGGCCCGTCGAAGGCACCCCCGTCGGGCACGGAGTCCAGATGCGACCCGGTGACGACGGCGTCCCCTTGGGCGGGATCCCCGAGCCAGGCCCACTGGTTGCCGTTGCGATCGACCTCGTACGTCAGCCCCCGCGCCTCGACCTGCTCCTTGAACCAGGCCCGACACTCGAGATCGGCCCCGGTCCAGGCATATCGGCGATAGCCCTGGGAGTCGGAGTGCCGACCGATGGGAAGCAACTCGCGCCACATCTCCTGGAAGGATGCGCCAGACCTCGGCGTGTCATCCGAACTGCCAGGCTGTGGGCAGTCGTTCCGCTGGGGGTCCCCCCAGGCCCTTGAGGCACTGGGGGAGGAACGGGTGGGCACAGCCGGACCCGCACCCGGCGACGAAGCATCAGCCCCCACCGGAGAGTTGCCGCCCTGCCTCACGCCGAGTCACCCTCGCGCATCGGCACCCGCACACCCCGCTCATCAGCGACGGACTCCGCGATGTCGTACCCCGCGTCCACGTGCCGGATCACACCCATGCCCGGGTCGTTCGTCAGCACGCGCCGGATCTTCTCACCGCCCAGCTTCGTGCCGTCGGCCACCGTCACCTGACCGGCGTGGATCGACCGCCCCATGCCGACGCCGCCGCCGTGGTGGATGGACACCCAGGAGGCGCCCGAGGCCACGTTGACCATGGCGTTCAGCAGCGGCCAGTCGGCGATCGCGTCGGAGCCGTCGAGCATGGCCTCGGTCTCACGGTACGGGGAGGCCACGGAGCCGGCGTCGAGGTGGTCGCGTCCGATGGCCAGCGGTGCCGCCAGCTCCCCGCTCGCCACCATGTCGTTGAACCGCTCGCCGGCCTTGTCCCGCTCGCCGTAGCCGAGCCAGCAGATGCGGGCGGGCAGGCCCTGGAAGTGGACCCGTTCGCCGGCCATCCTGATCCACCGGGCGAGGGACTCGTTCTCGGGGAAGAGGTCGAGGATCGCCTTGTCGGTCTTGGCGATGTCGGACGCCTCTCCGGACAGGGCGGCCCAGCGGAAGGGGCCCTTGCCCTCGCAGAACAGCGGGCGGATGTAGGCGGGGACGAAGCCGGGGAAGGCGAACGCCCGCTCGTACCCGGCGAGTTGGGCCTCGCCGCGGATCGAGTTGCCGTAGTCGAAGACCTCGGCGCCAGCGTCCATGAAGCCGACCATGGCCTCGACGTGGCGGGCCATCGCCTCGCGGGCCCGGGTGGTGAAGCCGGCCGGGTCCTTGGCCGCCGCGTCCGCCATGTCCTCGAAGTCGATGCCGAGCGGCAGGTAGGACAGCGGGTCGTGGGCCGAGGTCTGGTCGGTGACGATGTCGATGGGCGCGCC
The DNA here is from genome assembly GCF_044768275.1 of Streptomyces sp. NPDC101152. Lineage (NCBI taxonomy): Bacteria > Bacillati > Actinomycetota > Actinomycetes > Kitasatosporales > Streptomycetaceae > Streptomyces > Streptomyces sp. NPDC101152. Next base: position 68,606 of record NZ_JBIWPO010000037.1, read on the forward strand.
CATGGCGAGCAGCTGCGGTACCAGCTCGGCCGCGTTGCCGAGGACGCCGATGGAGAGGGGGCGGCGGGCGTCGCGGGCCTCCACCGCCAACTGGAGCGCGTGGTCCGGCGAGTCCGCCTTCACGTCGAGGTAGCGGTGCTCGAGGCGGCGCTCGATGGCGCGCGGGTCGCAGTCGATGCAGATCGCCACGCCGTCGTTCATGGTGACGGCGAGGGGCTGGGCGCCGCCCATGCCGCCGAGGCCGGCGGTGAGCGTGATCGTCCCCGCGAGGGTGCCGCCGAACCGCTTGGCTGCGACGGCGGCGAAGGTCTCGTAGGTGCCCTGGAGGATGCCCTGGGTGCCGATGTAGATCCAGGAACCGGCGGTCATCTGGCCGTACATGGTCAGGCCGAGGGCCTCCAGGCGGCGGAACTCCTCCCAGTTGGCCCAGTCGCCGACCAGGTTGGAGTTGGCGATGAGGACGCGCGGCGCCCACTCGTGGGTCTGCATGACGCCGACCGGGCGGCCGGACTGGACCAGCATGGTCTCGTCCTGCTTGAGGGTCCTGAGCGTGCGGACCATGGCGTCGAAGGAGCGCCAGTCGCGGGCGGCCTTGCCGGTGCCGCCGTAGACGACGAGCTTGTCGGGGTGCTCGGCGACCTCGGGGTCGAGGTTGTTCTGCAGCATCCGCAGGGCGGCTTCCTGCTGCCATCCCAGGGCGCTCAGTTCCGTACCGCGCGGCGCTCGTACGGGGCGGGGTCCTGACATGGTCTGCCTCCTGGCGGTTGCTCCCAGTGAACTGTTACTGCGGTTATTCACATCCTGACTCTCTGAATAGAACTAGTCAATACGTGGGGAGCCCGGCATGCGCCCGGCGGAGGTGTTTGGCTGGGATCGCACGGAAGAGCACGGCGAAGGGAACGGGGGACGGCGTGGACGGAAGGCACGGGGACGGGGTCCGCGGCGAGCGGGCGGCTCGGCGGGACGAGGCGGTGCGGGCGGCGGTGGAGCAGGGGCTGCTGGGGCCGGGTACCCCCATCGTCGGCCTGCTGGACGTCGAGGGCATCCGGGAGTCGGCGGTGGAGCTGCGCGCCGCCTTCGACGCGGTCGTGGCGCCCGGCACGCCCGTGCTGCACGCCTTCGCGGTGAAGGCGACCCCGCTGGTGCCGGTGCTGCGGCTGCTGCACGAGGAGGGGATCGGCGCCGAGGTGGCGAGTCCGGGCGAGCTGGCGCTGGCGCGGGCGGCGGGGGTGCCGCCGAACCGTACGGTCCTGGACTCGCCCGCGAAGACACCGGCAGAACTGCGCGAGGCGCTGGCGCTGGGGATCGCCGTCAACGCCGACAACGCGCAGGAGCTGGAGCGCATCGACGGCCTCGTCCGGTCGGCGAGCACGCGTTCCCCGCTGGGGATCCGGGTGAACCCGCAGGTCGGCGGCGGGTCGATCGGGGCGACCTCGACGGCGACGGCGACCTCGAAGTTCGGCGTGGCGCTGCGCGACGAGGGGGCGCGGGAGTGGGTGGTGCGGGCGTACGCCGACCGCCCGTGGCTGACGCGGCTGCACGCGCACACCGGGTCCCAGGGCATCCCGCTCTCGCTGATGGCGCAGGGCGTGGGCGAGGTGTACGCACTCGCGGAGGAGATCAACCGGCGCCTCGGACGCCGGCAGGTCGACACCCTCGACATCGGCGGCGGACTCCCGGTCAACTTCGGCTCGGACGAGTCGACGCCGACCTACGCGCAGTACGCGCGGCTGCTCGGCGAGGCGGTGCCGGGGCTGTTCGACGGGCGGTACGGGCTGGTGACCGAGTTCGGGCGGTCGCTGCTGGCCAAGCACGGGACGGTGGTGGCCCGTGTCGAGTACGCCAAGAGCGCGGGCGGGCGGCCGGTCGCGGTGACGCACGCGGGCGTGCAGGTGGCGACACGGACCGTGTACGTACCGGGGGCGTGGCCGCTCAGGATCGCCGCGTACGACGCGAAGGGGCGGCCGAAGGAGGGGCCGCGGGTGGTGCAGGACGTGGCGGGACCGGCCTGCTTCTCGGGGGACCTGCTGGCGGAGGGGCGGGCCCTGCCACTGCTGGAACAGGGGGACTACGCGGCGGCGCTGGACACGGGCGCGTACTACTTCGCCCACCACTACGCGTACAACTCCCTCGCCCGGCCCGGCATTTACGGCTTCGCGCCGGACGGAACCAGGGGCGTCGAGTTCGCGGTCGTGCGCGAGGCGCAGTCGCTCGACGAGATCGTCGCCGAGTCGGGAGGGGCGCACGCCCGCGCGCTCACCACCCTGCGAGCGCCCGGCCGCCGTTGACATGGGGCGACGGACCCGCAGGTCAACGCGTCGGAAAACAGGGTCAGTCGACCTACCTTAGCCGTCCGCAGCATGTTCCACCGGAAAATGCCAGATCCCTCACCCCTGGCGCACACGTTGCGTAGTTTCGGCGTCACTCAGCCGAAACCCCAGGCGGGAGGGGAACCGCGGTGCCCGGAATCGACGAGTGTCTGCTGGAAGCCATGCGACTGCCCGGTGCCCGGGGCGCCGCGCTGATCGACTGGACGAGCGGGCTTGCCCTGGGCACCGTGGGCGAGTCCCCGGGCGGTGACCAGGAGACGGCCGCCGCGGAGGCCGCGGAGATCGCCCGACTGGCCGCGGAGCAGCACGCGTTCGCGCCGGACGAGGATCCCGAGGCGCCCGCGGCGGGCGACACCGAGCTGCCGGTCGAGGACCTGATCGTCAGCAACCGGGACAGCTACCACCTGCTGCGGTTCGTCGGGGCGTCGTTCGACGGCAGCGTCTTCCTGCACCTGTGGCTGGCCCGCGCGGAGGGCAATCTGGCGCTGGCCCGCATCCGGCTGGGCGAGATGGCGGAACGGCTGGTGCTGGCATGACCGTCGTCCGCACCACCGAACCCCCACGGCTGCCCGTGCGGGACAAGGCCGCCGCCCGTGAGCGGGGCTGGGGCGGTGTGTCGCCGATGCTGACCCGGCTCGCCGCCGAGCGGGCCACCGGCGTCCTGGTCCGCGAGCACGGCACGCTGCACCTCGCCGAGGGGCTGGTCGTGCAGGCCGAGAGCCGGCACTCCCCCGGTCTGGGCGCCCTGCTCACCGCCCGGGGCGCACTGGCCCCGGAGGCCTGGCAGCAGGCGGTGAACGAGGCGGCCGACCACCACCGCGTCGGCCGCCACCTGGTCGCCGCCGGGCACCTGCCCGCCGGCGCGCTGGAACTGTGCCATCTGGCGGCGCTGTACGACGCGGCGTACTTCGTCCTGGCCCCCAGCAGCACCCCGCCCCGCTTCCGCTACGGCCCGGTCCACTGGCTCGGCACGATTCGTCCCGTGCCGGTGGCCGCCCTGGAGCGCGAGACGCTGCGCCGCCGTGACGTGCTGCACCGCATCTGGCCGCACCCGGGCATGGACCAGACCCCGCTGGCCCGGACGCGCCTGCCGGGCACGCCCCCGCTCACCCGCCGCCAGCGCGCGGTCCTGGGCCGGGTCGACGGCGTGCGCACGGCCACGGACATAGCGCGCGAGCTGGGCCACCTCGCCTTCCACACCCTCGTGGACGTACGACGGCTGACGGCGGCCGGCGCCGTCACCACCGCCGCCCCGGCCCGCGCCCAGCCACCGCCCAGCCGCGCACCCCAGCCGCCGACGGGCCGCGCCCGGCCGGCGCAGGGCCGCGCACCCGCCGCCGGCCATCCGGCCGGCGACCCCCCGTACCCGTCGCCCGTCCCCGTCGAACCCCTGCCGGCCGATCCCCACATCACCTTGCTGAAGAGGCTCAGAGATGCGCTGGAGGCCCTTTGAGAGGAGTCACCGGATGGCCGCCGACCCGCACATCCTGGACGAGCTGCGCCGGTTGAGGGCACGGGTCCCGCAGCTCACCGGCGCCCTGGCGACCGGCCCCGACGGAGCCGTCCTCGCCCAGGACACCCCCGGCGTCGACCCGCAGGCCACGGCCGCCCTCACCGGCGCCGCGCACACGGCGGCAGCGGAGCTCGCGGACGCGACGGGCCAGGGCGAGTTCCGTGAGCTGCTGGTGCGCGGGGTGAACGGCTACGCGGCGACGTTCGCGGCGGGCGGCTCCCCCGCGGCCGTCCTGACACTGCTGGCCCAGGACCGGGTGAACGTGGGCCGGCTCCTGCTGGAGGGGCGCCGGGCGGCGGCGCGCCTCGCCGAGCTCCTCGACAGCCGCACGGCACCGGCGAGCAGGGCCGTGGCGGCCAAGCAGCCGGCCCGGCCGGCCGCCAAGACGGCGGCCCAACGAACCAGAACCCCGCGCGCTGCCCGCGGCACGACCGCCAACGCGCGCACCACCGAATAGTCCGCAAGACAAGGGAACGAGGAATCACCACCATGGCCAACACCGAGACCACGCTGAAAGAGTGCCTCGCCTCCATCGAGGGCGCGAGCGGCGTCGCCCTCGTCGACTACACCAGCGGCATGGCGCTCGGCACGCTGGGCGGCAGCAAGAGCTTCGACCTGAACGTGGCCGCCGCCGGCAACACCGACGTCGTGCGCGCGAAGATGCGCACCATGGAGCACCTCGGTCTGAAGGGCCAGATCGAGGACATCCTGATCACGCTGTCCGACCAGTACCACCTGATCCGCCTGATCAGCGGCCGGGGCGGCAACGGCCTGTTCATCTACCTGGTGCTCGACGCCAAGCGGTCGAACCTGGCGATGGCCCGCCACCAGCTGAGGAAGATCGAGGAGGAGCTGGAGGTCTGAGGCAACCCCTCACGGGTCGCCCGTCACACGAGCGCCGCGGTGCGGCGTCGCGCCCCGCCGGGGGCGGCGTCGCCCGCCGCGATGCCCGTGCTGCGGTACCCCTTGACGGCCTTGCCCGCCGGGCGGCCGCCGTCCGCGGCGAGCCAGTCGACGCGGACCCACAGCAGGGCGTCCTCGGCCCGTTCCAGCCGCCCGATCCAGGCGGCCTTCAGCCGCAGCCCCGCACCGGCACCGGCGAGCAGCAGGCCGCCCGCGGTCGGTACGGCGAAGGAACCGGCCAGCGCCGCCACGAAGGCCAGCAGCAGCCACCAGCGGTGCCCGCGCCGCCAGACACGCACGCTGACCGCCCGGTCCTGGAGCACGTCGTGCCGGCCGGCGCGGACGGCCGAACGGGCGAGAGCGGCGTAGCGCCTGCGGCGGGCGCAGGCGACGACGGCCGCCGCGACGACGAACAGCGCCGCCCCGGCCATGATCCCGATCCGCCGGCCCGTGAACCCCGGCGCCGCCGCCCCGACACCGGCCGCGAACACCCCGGCCCACCACAACGGCGCGGCCCCGGCCCGTACGACGACGGCCACCCGGGCCAGTCCCAGACCTCCACGAACTCCGCGTGCCACCTTCGGCCTCCCGTCTCCTGACTGCTCCACGGCATCCGTGGGAAGCACGGTAACGAGGCAACCTGAGACGAGGATTAAGGGGTCCGACGCCGGCTACTCCACGAACAGCCCCCGGGCCGCCGCGCGGGCGTCGAACTCCTCCAGGCGGGCCTGGGCGTCCGGCAGGTCGTCGCACATGGCCTCCAGCAGGACCCGGCCGAGCAGCATGGGCGCGCAGGCGGTGTCGAAGGCGAGGCCGGTGCCGACGGCGGCGGGCAGCAGGAGGTCGGAGACCTTGGCGACCGGCGCGAAGGCCGAGTCGGCCACGGTCACCACCGTCAGCCCGGCCTCCTTGGCGAAGGCGAGGCTGTCGACGACCTCGCGCGGGTGCCGGGGCAGCGCGAAGCACAGCAGCGCGCTCGCGCCGGCCCGCACGGCGGCCTCGATCCGGTCCTGGATCATCGTGCCGCCCTCGTTGAGCAGCCGGACGTCCGGGTGGACCTTGGCGGCGAAGTACGCGAAACCGTAGGCCTGGGAGGCGGCGGCGCGCAGGCCGAGGACGGGCAGGGGGCGTGAGGCGGCCAGCAGCCGGCCCGCCCGCTGCACGGGCCGCGGGTCGGCGAGCAGGTCGGCGAGGTGGCGCAGGTTCTCGATCTCGGCCTCGACGGCCTGCTGGTACTCGTTGTACGGGCCCGGCTCGGCCGGCTGCTCGGCGGGCGCGACCTCGCGCAGGTGCCTGCGCAGCGCCGGGTAGCCGTCGAAGCCGAGGGCGACGGCGAACCGGGTGACCGACGGCTGGCTTACCCCGGCCAGTTCGGCCAGTTCCACACTGGACAGGAACGGCACGTCGGCCGCGCGCCGCACCATGCTGTGCGCGATGCGCCGCTGGGTCGGCGTCAGCCGGTGACCCTCGAAGAGCGACTGCAACCGCCCCGCGGGACTGTCCGTCACGCCCGTCTCCCTCTGCGCGCCCATCACTCGCTCCCCCTCCAGATGTCCGTGAACCGGTCCAGCAGTGCGGCCGCCGCCGTCACGTCGTCCGTGAGCGGCCGGTCGGCCTCGTCCTCGGCCAGCACCGCCTCGGCGAGCTCCAGCGCCGCGCCGACCGGGAGCCCCGGCTCGGGCCTGAGGTCCCGCTGGTGCAACGCCCGTACGGCGGCGACGAGTTCGCAGCCGACGACGAGACGGTACGCACGGCAGGCGCGCAGCGTCTGACGGGCGGCGAGCGAGGCGAAGCTGGCCTGTTCCTCGACGCCCCGGGAGAGTACAGCGTGCCCGAGCGAGGCGGGGGCGGAGAAGGCGCGCAGATCGCCGAGGGCGGCCCCGGCGGCGTACTCGAGGATCATCACGCCGGAGGAGGCTGGCTCGTGGTCGGCGAGGAAGGGACGCAGCCGGGTGTAGGCGGGTTCGTTGAGGGTGGACAGGCGGGAGGTCGACAGCCGGGCCACCTGGACCAGTGCCAGCCTGAAGTGGTCCAGGGCGAGGGCGAGTTGGGCCTGGTAGAAGCCGCCGTGGTGGTAGGCGGCCATGTCCTCGGGGGAGATCAGCGGGTTCTCGGCGGCCGCGTTGATCTCTATGCCCAGCACCTCCTCCAGCGCGTCCGCCGCGTCGTGCGCGGGGCCGTGGATCTGGGGCAGGCAGCGGAAGCCGTAGGGGTCCTGGATCCGGCCCAGCGGCGGGGTGGGCCGGTCGGCGGCGCCGATCAGCTCCCGCATGCGCCGGGCGACCTCGGCGCTGCCCCGGTGCGGGCGGGCGGCGTGCACGGGGGCGGCGTACGCCTCGTGCGAGCCGTCGACGGCGAGCAGGGAGAGCGCCCCCACGACCTGGGTGGCCTCGATCAGCCCGCGCAGTTCGTGCAGGGCGAGCGCGGACTGCCCGAGGGTGAGCGCGTTGCTGCTGATGAAGGCCAGTGCGTCGTTGTTGTCGAGTGGCTGCGGCTTGGGTGCGCCGCCGGCCCGGACGGGCTCCCGCCACGGGTGCTCCCCCGCCAGCGCGAGCCCCGCCTGCGCCAGGGCGGCGATGTCCCCGGTGCCGACCGAGCCGAACTCGTTGACGACGGGATGGGCGCCGCTCTCCACGGCTTCGCACAGCGCGGTGACGACGGTGGGCCTCAGGCCCGCGCCGCCCGCGAGGAGCTGGTTGGCGCGGACGGCGAGCATGGCGCGGACCTGCCGGGCGGGCAGTTCGTCGCCGATGGCGCCGGCGTGGCTGCGCAGCAGGCGCAGGCCGTGCTCGGCGGCCGCCTCGGTGGGCACGTCCTCGTTCCGGTTGGCGCCGACGCCGGTCGAGCGGCCGTAGACGCGTCCGGTCGCGGCGATCTGCCGGGCCGCGTCCCAGGACTCGGTCACCCGCCGCATGGCGTCGGTCCCGGGCACCGGCCGGGCGGTCCCGTCGGCGAGGCGCACGACGTCCGCGACGCCGAGACCGATCCCGTCGAGGACCACCAGGCCGGTATGCACGGCATCCGGCGAGTCCACGATTCGAGACGACATCAAGCCCAAACCCCTCTCAATCCGGACACCCGATCTTGCCGTGCGGTCATCCGTTACGTCGGATTAACGCCAAACCGTTGACAAGTTATTCAGCTACCGAGAACTCTGCATGACGTTATACAGCCGGGCAAGGGACACCACATGATCCAGTTCGACGCGGTCCACAAGCGCTTCCCCAACGGCACGACTGCGGTCCACGACCTCACCCTGCGGATCCCCGAGGGCGGCGTCACCGTCCTCGTCGGATCCTCCGGTTGTGGCAAGACGACCACCCTGCGGATGGTCAACCGGATGGTAGAGCCGACCTCGGGCACCATCCGGGTCGGAGGCGAGGACATCACCCGGCAGGACGCCGCCGAGCTGCGCCGCTCCATCGGGTACGTCATCCAGCAGGCGGGCCTGTTCCCGCACCGCACGGTGCTGGACAACATCGCCACCGTGCCGCTCCTGCTCGGCTGGAACCGGCGCAGGGCGCGTGCCCGCGCCGCCGAACTGCTGGAGACCGTGGGCCTGGCCGGCGACGCCGCCAAGCGCTACCCGCACCAGCTCTCCGGCGGCCAGCAGCAGCGGGTCGGCGTGGCCCGCGCGCTCGCCGCCGACCCGCCGGTCCTGCTCATGGACGAGCCCTTCGGCGCGGTCGACCCCGTGGTGCGCACGCAGCTCCAGGACGAACTGCTGCGCCTGCAGAAGGAGTTGAGCAAGACCATCGTCTTCGTCACCCACGACGTGGACGAGGCGGTCCGCCTCGGCGACCAGATCGCGATCTTCCGTACCGGCGGCCACCTGGTGCAGTGCGCCCCGCCCACCGAGCTCCTCGCCCGCCCCGCCGACGACTTCGTGGCCGACTTCCTGGGCGCCGAGCGCGGCCTGAAGCTGCTGTCGCTGAAGACCCTCGCGGACGTACCGCAGGGCCCGGCACCGGAGGGCGGCGCCTGGACCCTCGTCCTCGACGCGGCGGACCGGCCACTGCACTGGGCGTCCAAGGACGCCGAGGTCCCGGTACGGCCGCTGCGTGACACCGACTCCCTGCTCGCCGCGCTCGACGAGTCGCTCGCCTCCCCCACCGGCCTCGTCGCCCGCGTCGACGCGGCGGGCCGCCTCACCGGCGTCTCCTCCCGCGACGACGTCCACACCCGCGCCGGTCAGGCGCACACGGAAGCCAGGGTGGCTGCCTAATGCTGTTGTCAAGCCACGAGATGCAGGGGCGGCCGGGCCTGGTAGGGCTGGCGGTCGCGGAGGATGGCGTAGAGGACGTTG